>JASMLU010000002.1:0-113597 GCA_030748535.1 Candidatus Krumholzibacteriia bacterium | reverse complement strand
TGGGAAAAAACCGGGAGCACACTCTCAGTTACGCCTATTAGAGTGGAAGCAGAGGAAGAGAAAAGGACATCCCGCCGGAGCACCGGCGGGATGGACATGATCGAAGAAGTCTCTGAGATGATGCCTCCAGGAGATACATTCTCAGAGGCACAACCTGATAATGAAAAAAGCCCCGGCAATCGCCGGGGCTTCTCATGACCAACTACTTCAGCATCATCATTTTGCGGGTCTCCCGGAAGTCTCCCGCAGAAATCCGGTAGAAGTAGACACCGGAGGGCTGCATTTCGCCCTGGCTGTTCCTTCCATCCCACTCCACTCGATGCTCCCCCGTCTCCATTGTGGAGTTCAGAAGGCTCCGCACCTTGCGGCCAAGGAGGTCGTAGATCTCGAGCCTCACCAGTCTTGTGTCCGGCAGGTCGAATCGGATCTCCGTCTTGGGGTTGAAGGGGTTCGGGCTGTTCGAATAGAGCCTGCAGGACAGGGGACCTGCCGGCGTTTCCGGCGCATCCACTTCACC
This sequence comes from Candidatus Krumholzibacteriia bacterium, assembly GCA_030748535.1. Classification (NCBI taxonomy): domain Bacteria; phylum Candidatus Krumholzibacteriota; class Candidatus Krumholzibacteriia; species Candidatus Krumholzibacteriia bacterium. The sequence goes on along the minus strand of JASMLU010000002.1, from coordinate 113,080 downwards.
GCAGCCCTCATTCAGGGCTCCGATCAGGACTCCGCAAGCATTGGCATCCGGCAGGCAGGGAGAGTTGGCCGCCAGGCGGTAACTGCCTGCCTCTGTGGGAGCGTCGTTGCAGGACTCGGAAGAACAGAAGAGGGGATCCGCGTTGAGGTTTTCTGTTTCCCAGACAATGGAACCCGGGCTGTAAATCCCATCTTCCCTGACACTCGAACAGGAAAAACTGGCCGAGGAAGAGCCGGTTCCATAGTATTCATCGCCGCTGCCCCCGGCACAGTTGTCCCAGAGGATACAGCGCTCAAAGATGGCGAAGGCGTTGTTGTAGACCTCCACTCCCCCGCCTCCGTAGAGCTCCGTCGCATTGCCGCTGAAGGTGCAGGAGACAAAGACCGGGTCGCAACTGGTTCCGACAAACACTCCTCCTCCGGACCTTTCTGCGACATTCCCGGAGATCACGCAGTTCATGAAGGTGGGCGAAGCTCCCGAACCGAGAAGAATGCTCCCTCCACGCCCGGTGCCGGGAGTTTCCGCATCGTTCGCATAGCCGTTCACGAGACGGAAACCATCGATCAGCGTTTCCTGCGATTCAGCACTGTGCAGATAGAAAGCCCGGTCTGCGCCTTCACAGTCGATCTCGGTATCCTCAGGCCCAGCTGCAGAACGGAGAACCAGGTTCTTGCCCAGGAATTCGATTCCCCGGTTGCCCACTCCTGTGTAGGTTCCCGCGGCCGCCTGAATCGTGTCGGCATCGACGGCGACATCCACCGAGTGCTGGATGCTCGCAAAAGGATTGCCCTCAGAACCATCGCCCGTTGCATCGTCGCCCAGGGGATCGACATGGATCACAACGGGTGTGTGCGGCACAGTGAGCGTGACATCCACGCTGACGATGTGAGTGTCCGGATCATTGCTGAAGACCAGAAGCGTGCAATCATGGCTTCCTTCTGTCATTCCACTGGCATCGGCCATAATGCTGACCGTGGAAGTTCCCGAGGCAGGAGTCGCCCCCGTAAGCGGCGATGCCGTGATCCAGGCACAGTCCTGATCGGGGAAGATTCTCACTGCAAGGTCATCGTGCAGGTAGTCGGAGTTGAAGACAATCTGCAGTCCGTCGAGACCGTCTCCGTTCTCAATTCCAATGCTTGCCGAGTCGAGAAGATTGCTGTCCATTGCCAAGTACTGGTAGAGGATGCTTCCATCAGTCTCCAGCATGACCTGGAAGGTGTAGACTTCCGGCCCGTTGTAACGGGGGACATCGGTATACTGCACGATGAAGCGGCCATTGTCCTCGTCATGGAAGCTGTGGATGCTCCCGCCCACTCCCGGATCCAGATCATCCCAGAAGGGTGCAATGAAGTTGTGAGGCTCGTGGTAAGGGTCAGGGATGGGATCATTCCCCCAGACCGCATAGGCAGCATCAAAGGTCAGGCAGCCATTGTCGCCAATGTTCACGAAGTTCATGTCGATCCCATAGAAGGGAAAGTTGAAAGGAAGGGCGACATTCACACCATCTTCGTCGCCGATGGCGTGAGCATTGCCGACAGCAACGATATCGAACCAGTCAAAGGCAGGTCCTCCGATGTCGTCGCTGTCAATCCAGCCGTAACCGTATTCATCCTGTCCTCCGGAACGCAGGGGGGCTTGGCCACCTCGGGGGTCCAGTTCGCCCCTTTGCAATTCCAGCTTTGCGTACTGGCGCAGGTTCCTGACTCTTTCTTCAAGAAGGGACCTTTCAGCCGAGCTTCCCGAGCGGAAGAGGAAGGACCACTCCTCCTGTTCCCCGATTTCCCAGTCAAGGCTCAGGGCGTCTGCGGGCAGGTTGCTGATTTCCAGTACCTGGCTCTCGCTTTCTCCCTCAGCTAGTGTGAAGTCGAAACTTACGGGGCTGACCGAGATGTCTGGGTAGGAAGCCACACAATCGGAACCCTCGGCTCCCATTTGCACCCCGCAACTGTTGTTGGCGGGAAGGCAGGGAGAAAGGTTGGCCAGGCCGAGGTCGCCCGATTCCGGGTCACAGAACAGAGGATCTTCCGAGATGTTGCCGTTTACAAGGTAGAAGCTCCCGATACTGCTATTCCAGTCTCCGTCTGCATTTCCGTAGAGGCAGTTACAACTGAGAAACACGCTCCCTGATTCATCGTTGATGGCAATGGATGAACCGTCGCTGCTGTAGGAGATGATGTTTCTGTACAGTGATGCCGTTGCGTAGTACAGATGAACGGCGCCGGATCCCGCCTGCGCGCTTGAATTCCCGTAGAAGGTGCAATCGTCGATACTGGCCCAGGCAGTGTCGTATCCAAGGTACACACCGCCACCGACGGTCGCCGAGTTGGAGTCAAAGGTGCAGGATGCGATGCTGGGGGTGCCCTCTGCCGTGCAGATAGCGCCGCCCCAGGTTCCCGAGTTGTCGCTAAAGAGACAGTTCTCAACCACGGAATTGGAGTTGCGGAGTTTCAGGGCTCCTCCGTTCAGCGCGTAATTGTTCCTGAACTGGCAGTTCCGGATCGTCGGATCGCAGCCGAAGACATAGATGCCGCCTCCCTGATCTTCAGGATAGGATCCGTCCTGATAAGCACCGGTGATCGTGAAACCGTCAAGGACCGCAGAGGATGTTTCCCCGCTGTGAAAGTGGAATGCGCGATGGTTGCTGGCCGCGCTTCCTCCTGCATTGATGATCGTCAGTTCCGGCCCGCTCAGGGACTGAAGCAGCAGGTCTTTTCCGCCAAAGTCGAGATCCCGGTTTCCGATTCCGGAGTAGATGCCCGGGGAAACATAGATGGAGTCTCCGCTGAGAGATGCGTCGATGGCCGCCTGAATGGTTCCGTAATCTGCAGGCACATAGACGATGCTTGCGTGTTCGCGTACGATTCCCGTGACAATCAGCGAGTATCTCTGGGGACCCTCGCTGATGGCGCCCTCATGGTCGATGTTGACAGTCAGGATGCCGCCGGAGAGCTGATTGGAATCAATCTCGATCTTTTCAACATTGTCACGGTCATTGTCGCCGGTAGTCGCGGCATTGCCGGGATTGGCGGGATTCAGGATCCAGGGGCGGAAAGTGCTTCCTCCCTGCACAGCGTCCATGTCCAGATCATTGACCAGCATCAGGGTTCCGGGATCCACCGCATCGGCGACCGGGGTTCCTTCCGGGTCCATCCAGACCAGAGTCATGCTTACATCGTCCCACCCGCTGACATCGAAGTGGTAGGTGTCGGTCTCGCCATGTTCCAGGGTGGTCTCGATCACATAGGTGTCGTCGTTCGGGATGTCCGAGATCAACTCTGCGGCACTTCGGGTATTCATGAGTCCCCAGCCATGCTGGTAGTCCGGGCCGTCAGCGGCTCCTGCCTCATCGCAGGTGTGCAGAATGATGGCCTTGATGGTGGCAGCCCGGGGGAAATCGCCGATCGTGTCTTCGTAATGCTCCTGAAGGAGCGCCGCCGAGGCCGCCACGCTGGGCGTGGACATGGAGGTTCCCGACGAGTTGGTGTAGGAGGTGTCGTTGCTGTCGTCGGTGCTATAGACAAAGTTACCGTTGGCAACGAGATCCGGTTTGATGCGCCCGTCGTCCGTGGGTCCCCAGCTGCTGAAAGCCGTGAGAACCACATTGCCGGGATTCGCATAACCGCCGGGAATGTCGTTCACCGCGCCTACCGTCAGGATATTCTTTGCACAGGCCTTGGGTCCCATGGTGTCGTAACCGGTGGCACCGCCATCGGCGGCATGGTTGTCATTGATCCAGATCCAGACACTATTGGCTTGCTGGAAGTGCCAATGCCAGCCTCCCGCTCCCGGTCCCGCGTCATTTCGGTCGTTCCCTGCGGATTTCGTGATCAGCAAGAGAGGAGCCGCATGGGCGAGATTGTCGTATTCGGCCGATTCATCCATGTAGAATCCGAATCTGTGATCTTCGTTCGTGCTCAGTGTGGAGTCGCCATACCAGGCCCAGGTACCGGTGTTGTCCTGGTTCCATCCGGTAACAAACCCATAGGAGTGGCTGGAGGCCCTCATGCCGAAGAGAGCGGAAAGCGCCATTTCCGCAAGGTCATCATCCCAGTCGAATGCGATCAGTCTCTCAGCCTCATGTGCCATTCCCTTGGAGGAGGCATCTTCCCCTGCGGAAATCAGGGTTCCCGCGCAATGGGTGCTGTGCCAGTGAGTGGCTGCAGGAGAGTCAATCTGCACGACACGGCCATTGAATTCCGTATGGGTCAGCCGAACTCCACCTGCGTCCCAGATTCCCAAGTGGTTTCCCGTGATCGTGGCACCATCAAGATCCAGACCTGTGGCTCCACCGGTCCAGACTTCATCGGTGCTAATGGTTCTGGCCGCATTCAGGTTGGTGATGGATTGATACAGAGGGAAGCCCCGCTCATTGACATACATGAGTTGAATGTCCGACTGGCCGATCTGGCCATCTTCCCAGGGCTGCCCGGTTTCCAGTAACGTATGATAGGGATCGCCTCTGCCGAGTTCCACACGGAGGCGGGACTCTTCCACCAGATTCAGCAGAGTAGACTCCTCCACCTGCAATCCAGCGGGTTGGGGGCCGAGTTTGTCGGCTAATTCCAGAGCCAGAGAGGACTGAAGAAGAAGAAGAAGTGACAAGATGAAAGTGAGCCGGCGCATGACAGTCTCCTGTTCGCGAGAGGAACAACGATTCTTTCATAATCATATCAGATTACGCACAGAGAATCCCGTGGAAGTTGGAAAGAAAGTGTAGGGAGAATTACAGGGTCCTGAATTGAAAAAAAGAGGCCTTCCCTGACCTCATTCGCCGGATGGGCAGCGTAAGGCACAGGGAAAGCCAAGTCTCGCAAGCGAGACAGGAAGACGCTCCTCGGAGGATCCCCTGCTCCTTAATGTCGCAGATAGTGGCAAAGCGTTATGAAAAAAAGGGAAGATTACCGTGCAAGAAAGCGAGCCAGGTAGACCGTTTGCCCATCTTCCATCAATTCAACCCGATACAGGCCTTGACGAAGGCACCGGCTGGGAAAAACCAGGCTCAATACTCCCGTTGAAGGGTCCCAGGCCTCCGAAAACAGGCCTTCGTGCCGGAAAATCTCCGTCCCATTCCCGTCTTCCAGGATTCGGAGGACAAAAGACTGTTCGGCAGATTCCGGATTGCTGACCAAGGCCAGGGAGATCCAGGCCGTTGCCTCGTCGAGAACCAGAGAGGGAAGGGCTGGTTCAGCTCCCCGGAGAGTGGGTTCCAGATAGAGAATCCGGGATGCTCCCCCGGTGGGCTGTATGAAATTCCGGGAGAGGGGTAGGAGGGCGACAAGAAGAACCAGCGCCAGCAGTGCCAGATTGCCTTTGTGAATGATGGGGCGCAAGACGGACTTCAGGCGCTGTGAGGGGCTGTGAAGGGAGTCCTGGATTTCCCGAACCTTTCGAACCTCGCTCTCGCAATTGGAACAACTTCGTATATGCAGTCCGATGCGGGCGTAATCCGGGGTTTCCAGTTCTCCATCATCGAGGGCGAAGGAGACCAGGGAATCCGCATCGGGATGCCCCTCCAGCAGGCTCTCACCATGGGTTTCCAGCTCCCGGCGGATCTCACCGATCAACTTCAGGGTATGTCTGCACTCCGGGCAGCTACCCAGATGAGTTTCCAGAAGGCGAGCCCTTTCGCCTTCCAGTTTGCCCATAGAGTAGTCGGAAAGAAGTTCCCGAAGTTCCGAGTGTTCCATGTTCCCTTTCCTGCGCGACCTTTCAGAATAGCCTTTCCCCGCTGTCAGGACAAGGCATTCCCTGCCTCTTCTGTCGCAGGGAAGAGGATTATGTTACTGATTATCTTGAAAAAGTGATTTCCCTCTGTCAGACTCTCCCCGGGTTAGTAGCATTTACCAGGATGGGGAAGGTGGGTATGAGCGAGCCTTGAGTTCTCTGTCAGGTCGTTCCCGGGAACAGGATATTCTGCGCGCCTTTCTTCGAGGCGATGCGCAGGCATGCGCCCGCGTGGACCAATGGTGTCGGCAGATTGTCTACTCCCGTCTGGCCGGGATTCCCCGGGAGGAGCAGGACGATCTCATTCAGGAATCACTGGCAGGAATCTGGAAACACGCTACCCGCAATGGATTTGTCGTTCGCAGCAGTTTTCGCGCCCTGGTTCACAAGATTGCCATGGCCCGCTGCGTGGACTGGATCCGTCGTCGCCGGGAAATCTGCGATCTTCCCGAAACTCTCCGCTCTTCCGGGTTGGACCCTCTGGACAGGACCGAGTTGCGGGATGAGGGGGGACGCCTTCGCCTTGCCCTCTACCGCCTGGATGAAAGACGCCGACGCCTGATCCAGCTTCGCTTCTATGAAGAAAAGAGTTATGCCGAGATTGTGCGTGAGCTCGGCGGAACAGAGTCCAGTTGGCGAGTGAGGGTTCATCAGTGTCTTCAGGATCTCCGAAGGGATCTCCGGGATTAGCGGAACCGCTTCTTTGCCTCTCGCGTTCCACTCCCGGAACTGCTAGTTTTTCCCCGGGAGATGAATCATGGAACAGTTTCTCATTGAAGGACCGGTAGCACTCGAGGGCCGACTGCGCCCCGGGGGTTCGAAGAACTCCACGCTTCCGCTGATGTGTGCCGCGCTCCTCTCCGAAGGGGTCAGCGAACTGAGGTCTGTGCCCCGGCTTCGGGATGTAAATACCCTGATCCGGGTTCTGGAGACTCTTGGCGCGTCTTGTGATTTCTCAGGCGATCGCCTTCGCATCGATGCCCGGGACATTCCCTGCCGGGAAGCTCCCTATGAACTGGTCAAGACCATGAGGGCTTCGATCACGGTGCTCGGTCCCCTTCTAGGCCGTTTCGGGGAGGCTCGCGTGAGCCTGCCCGGAGGCTGCGCCTGGGGTCCCCGCCCTGTGGATCTTCACCTCGAGGGTCTTCGGGCTCTGGGAGCCCGCATCGATCTGGACCACGGCTACATTGATGCCCGCTGTCCCGATTCCGGAAGGCTGGAAGGTGGTGAGGTTCAGTTTCGCATTTCCAGTGTCGGAGCTACCGAGAACATTCTGATGGCCGCCGTGCTGGCGCGCGGAGAGACTCGCATTCACAATGCCGCCCGCGAGCCCGATGTGGAATGTCTGGCCCGAAACCTGGTGGCCATGGGAGCGAAGATCGAGGGCATCGGAACGGGGACATTGCTTGTCCGGGGCGTGGAGTCCCTCGATCCACTGGACTGCGAGGTTCCCCCGGATCGCATCGAGGTGGGAACCTATCTGGCCGCCGCACCGATTACTCGCGGCAGGATTCGCGTGGAAGGCTGTATTCCCTCCGAACAGTCCGCGCTGCTGGATGTGTTTCGGCAGGCCGGCCTCGAAATGGAAGTTGGCGAGGACTTCATTGAAGTGGATGGCAGTACTCGCATGAAGCCTGTCGACTTGGTCACCGAACCCTATCCGGGCTTTCCCACGGATATGCAGGCGCAGGTCATGGCTGCCTGTACTCTGGCCGATGGCATCAGCACGCTGACCGAAACGATCTATCTCGATCGCTTTACCCATGTCGCGGAACTGCGTCGCCTGGGAGCGAAAATCCGCCTCGACGGCAATGTGGCCGTAGTCACCGGGGTCGAGAAGCTTCAGGGCGCGCCCGTCATGGCCACGGATCTGAGAGCCAGCGCCGCTTTGGTGCTGGCCGCCTGTGCCGCAGAGGGAGAAACCCGCATCAGCCGGATCTATCACATTGATCGCGGCTACGATCAAATCGAGGCCAAGCTCCAGTCCCTGGGCGCCCGCATCCTTCGCAAGGAGGAGGAGTGAAGCACCTGATCATCGGCACGGCCGGTCATGTGGATCACGGCAAGACCCGCCTCATCGGCAAACTCACGGGAACCAACACGGACCGCCTGAAGGAGGAACAGGCGCGAGGGATTTCGATTGAACTGGGTTTTGCCACCATGAACCTGGGCGATGTCCGGGCCGGCATCGTCGATGTTCCCGGCCATGAGAAGTTCGTCCGCACCATGGTGGCTGGCGCCGGAGGCGTGGACCTGGCCCTGCTGGTCGTGGCCGCCGATGAGGGCGTGATGCAGCAAACCCGCGAGCATATCGAGGTCCTCGACCTTTTGGGAGTGAGCCGGGCGGTAGTTGCGCTCAGCAAACTGGATCTCGTGGAAAGGGAACTGGCCGAACTGGCCGCCGAGGAAGTCAGCGAGTTTCTCGAGTCCACATCTCTTGCGGGGGCTCCGCTTGTGCTGGTTTCCTCGGAGACGGGCGAAGGAGTGGAGGAACTCCGGGAGACCCTCTCCAGCATTGCGGCAGAACTTCCCGAACGCCAAAGTGGCGGTGCCTATCGGATGCCCATTGACCGAATCTTCTCGGTCAGCGGGATGGGGACGGTGGTGACCGGCACGACCTGGAGTGGCAGTGTCTCGGAAGGGGAGCAGTTGGAGATCCTGCCTTCGGGAAAACCGGTGCGGGTGCGCGGGATTCAGGTGCATGATCAGGCCTGCAAGGAGGCCCGTGCAGGGCAGCGCACGGCACTGGCTCTCCATGGAGTCAAGCATGATGAAGTCGAGCGGGGGGAAGTTCTTGCCAGCCCCGACTCCCTGACAAGTTCTCACATGTTCAGTCTTCGTGTTCAGGCTCTGGCCTCCAATCCCCGAGCCCTTCGGCAACGCAGCAGGATCCGTTTCCACTTTGGAACCAGGGAAGTACTCGGCAGGCTTCAGCTTCTGGATTGTGATCAACTGGAGCCCGGTGCGGAATGTCTGGCCCAGGCCCGGCTGGAGGAAGCGGCGGTAGGAGCCGTGGGGGATCGTGTGATACTGAGATTCTACTCCCCAATGAGAACCGTCGCCGGTGCCAGCATTCTCGAGAGCGATGCTCCCAAAAGACGCCACGCCAGAAGCCGCGATCTGGATGCCCTGGCTCTCTTGGAAAAGGGAGATCCCGGGGAGATTCTCGAAGGGCAGATTCGGGAGACCGGCCTTGAAGGACTCCGGGAGAATGAGGCCCTCAAACTTGCGGATCACTACGGCGGGGCGGAGACCCTCCGCGAGCTTCTCGACAAGGAGCGGATCCGCAAGCTCGGGAAGAGCTACTACCATGAAAACGAGCTGCAGCAACTTCATAGTCGCATCGGTGAAATGGCCCGGGAGTCTGCAGAAAAGCGACCGCTTGCCTGGGGACCTTCCCGCGAAAGCCTGAGGTCCTCTCTTGCGCCCTCTCTGCCGCCCGCAAGCTTCAACCGCATTCTGGAAGACTTTAAGGACAGGGGACTGCTGCGGCTTCGCAAGGAGTCCCTGCGCGTGGATTCTGCAGATCCCGAGCCGGACGAGCGCACACTTACCCTGCTCAAGCCACTTCTGGAGGAATGGAAAAACGCCGGGCTTCAGGCCCCCGGAGTCGAGCGTTTTGCGGAGGCCGGGTTTTCCGAAGACGCAGTTCCCGACCTTTTGTCCTGGTTGATCGAGCAGGGAGAACTGATCCGAATCAGCCAAGGCCTGCTGATCCATTGCGAGTCTCTAGACATTTTTCGCAAGGGACTCCGCGAGCTATTCGCTGCTGCGGAGGTGCTGAGCGTGGGCGAAGTGGGCAGGCACCTTGGCCTGAGTCGCAAGATCTCCGTGCCTCTTCTCGAGTACTCGGATTTGCAGGGTTGGACGATTCGCCGGGAATCCGAGCGCCGTCAGGGAGAGGAGCTTTAGTAGAGAGCCTTGATTTCGCTGAAGCTGCCTGACCGAAGACTGCTGGGGATGAAGTCCATCGTTCCATTCGGCTGAAACACCCAGTCAAAAACCAGCGTGTTTTCATCCAGGCTCTTTACCTGAAACTTCACGGCCGTGGATTCCGGGCTCTCACCTTCACGAATCTGGAGCAAGAGGTAGATTCCGTCTTCTTCCGCTTCGGCCAGCGCTCCCAGTTCCACATCCTCCATGGACGCGACCGACTCCAGATCTGTGAAGCCGGCATCAGCTCTGGCAATGAGTGCCCGGTCGTAGAAATCCTCTCCTTCGGGTGCCCGCAGATAGACGGAACCCGGGGCGAGTTCCACAGGGAGCAGGTCCACCTCTTTTCCGAAGATGAAATCCAGATAGGGGGCATTCCTGCTTGTTCCAGTGAAAAAGTCGAAGCCTTCCACGGTGCTTCCGTTCTGAATGGAATCAAGCGTGGCGACCTCCAGAGAGTCGCTTCCTGAGGGAAGACCCCAGGGGTCCACATAGTCTGCCGAAGCAGCGAGGGCAATCAGGAGAAGCCAGAGAGCTCTCATCAGAAACCTCCCCCGCGGGATTCACAAGTGCCGAGTGCGCCGATGGAGCCACAGCTGCCCGCCTGGGCCGGGCCCTCGGGATCCACGCGCCAGTCTCCGGACTCCGGGTCGCAGAAGAGAGGATCCTCATACACGGGATCACTTCCTTCGGAGACCGCGCCCTCGAGGTCGCTTTCATTGTCGAAGAAGAGGCAGCAGTCAAGCAGCGGGGAGGCTCCCGGATCTTCGGGAGGGAGGAAGATTCCCGTGAGATTCCCGGCCAGGATAGAGCTCGAGAGAACGCAGTTGCTGGAGTTTTCCAGAATCAGCCCAGCCACCTCGCTTTCCAGAACGCTCAGGTGATCAAGGGTCAGGGCGGCATTCTCGCTCCAGAGACCGTACCATCGGTGTTCGGCAATCAAAAGACCCTCGGCATCCAGAGTGCCTCCGTCCTGATAGATTCCGTAATCATTATTCCGGATACTGACACCACGAAGAACCAGACGGTCTTCCCCGGAGCCGTGGAAGGTAATTCCCTTGGAGGATCCTGTAAGAAGCAGGGAATCGAGACTTGCCGATGACTCTTGCAGATAGACGGCGGCATCGATGGCATTCTGCATGACGATGTTCTCAATCCGGCAGTCCACGCTTCGACCCTTCAGATAAAAGCCGTAGAGACAGCCCGCTTCGCCTGCATCAAGAAGCAGGGGACCCTGTCCGGGGAAGGGTCGGATGAGCAGGTCCCTTTCGTCCAGAACCAGAGCAGCGTTTTCAGGGCTCTGGGCTTCGAGATAGTAGTCCTGAACCCGGAGCATCAGGGTGTCGATTCCCTGGGCCTCTGCCCAGTCGATGCCCTGTTGCGGCGTGGTCAGCAGCGTGTCGCTTTCGCCCGCGGACAGAACTCCGGGGATCAGAATCAGGCTTCGGGGAGCGAGGGTCAGGACCAGTTCGTTTTCCGTGTCGGCCACGATGAACACCGTGTCGGGATAGCCGGGATAGAGATCCGTGCATCCATAATAGGCATCCGTCTGGAAACTGAAGGCGCTCTGTTGTCCCCAGGGAAGGGAGTCGATGAAGAACTCCGAGCCCGGCCCCTGCAGAGTGTCTCCGCCGGTGATCGCCAGAGAATCCACTTCTGCCGGAAGTCCTTGCAGATCCCGCAAGAGGACTCGCAGGCTTCCGTAGCGGGTTCCCAGCGGGATGGACGCCGTGGCAATGGAAGAGTTCTGAAGGTCGAAATCGTAGACCTTCACCGTGAACTGCAGGGAGTCGATGCCATCGAAGGAGGATGGCGCAATCCAGTAAACCACCGAGTCGGCGTATTCACCATCCATCCAGCTTCCCAGACCTGCGTCCTCGTACCAGCGGAAGAAGATCGGATCTCCGTCGGGATCCTCGGCCTCCACGCTGAGTCGAAGCGTGTCGAGAGGCTCCGGGCTCAGGGAACTGAGTACGATTTCCCCGGGAACCGGGAGGTCGTTTTCGGGAAGTTCTCCCACCTCCAGGCCGCAGGCCAGAAGGAAGAGCCCCAAGATCATTAAAAGTCGAAGTGCTTTCATAGCTTTATGATCCATAGCACAGGGAAGGATTCCGGAAAAGAAGGGAATATGAGGAAATTGTGGGCAGAGTCGGGCATTTTGGGAATCCCCTTTTCAAAGCCCCCACATTCAAGGTATAATGCATCAATTCAGCCATGGCCTTACTCAAGGGGGAATCCTATGCGATCGGTATGTTTTCGGCTGTTTCTATTGAGTCTCTTTGCCCTGTCGTTTCAGGCTCTTGCCAGCGATGTAGTATACTACGAAGGCAGTATCGCCTTCGATTATGAGCAGTGGCCCTGGGGATCCTATGACGGTTCCCATAGTGTCGCCGGTGCGATCATGGACCCTGCCGTGGGCTGGGAAGATGGAATCACCGAGAGCGTGGGAGGGCGCAGGGAGGTCTTTTCGGACACCCTGACTGTCTGGGCCTATGGCGCGATTCTCAATGCGGATGACACGGTGGATGTGGGTGCCTTCTTCCTGCGGACAGCGGGAGGATCTTTCTCTCCGGGCACCTATCCCATTGATGCTACGGACTTCATGACCGAGTTCGCCTTCTTCGATGATGTGACGAACTTTTCCATTCCTTCCGAAGATGATGACATGGCTGCCTGGATCACCAGTCTGGATGCTTCGCACAAGTTCTTCGGAACCTCCGGCAATATCGTCTTAGACGCTATCGACGAAACAGCTCTCAGCGGTACTTTCAACGGCGCGATGGCCGATCCGAACGACTTCACGATCATTAGCATCACCAATGGAGTGTTCGATCTTGTGGGGATGCCGGTTTCCGAGACCGGCGTGGAAGAGGCTCCGGCTCTCCTTCTCCGTCATGGCAACTTCCCCAATCCCTTCAATCCGAAGACCCGGATCTCCTTCTCACTGGAAGAGGCGAGCCGGGTGCGGGTCAGTGTCTATGACACGGCGGGCCGTGAACTTCTCCTGCTCGAGGATTCCCTGCGGGAGGCCGGCGAGGTGAGCCTCGACTGGACAGGCCTTGATCACCGTGGTCTGCAACAGCCTGCGGGAGTTTACCTTTACCGGGTCTGGACCCCTCAAGAAGTAGTATCCGGGAAAATGGTATTGCTTCCCTAGTTTGACGAATATCCCCCCTATGGTATAATCATTGAGAAAAGATCTCTATACCGCAGGGGGGTTTTTGATGTCATCCAGATTCCTGCTTCTTCTTTTTGCCCTGTTCCTCGCCTTCTCGGCCAGTGCCGAGGTGGTCTACTACGAAGGTGCCTATGCCTTCGATTATGAACAGTGGCCCTGGGGCGGCTACGATGGGAGTTTCTTCGCTTCCGGGCCCATGTTTGATCCCGAAACCGGTTGGCCGGATGGGCATACCGAGAGCGTGGGCGGGTCGAAGATGGTCTATGCAGACACCCTTGTGACCTACTGTGTTGCTGCAATCCTGAATCCTGATTCCACGGTGAATGTTGCTGCTCTCTTTTTGAGAACAGACGCAGACAACTTTGAGCCGGGAGACTATGCGATTGATGTCACGGATTTCATGGCCGGGTACGCCTTCTTCGACCGTGTGAGCAATTTCACGGTTCCCGAGGATCCCTCGGATCTGGGAGCCTGGATTGACGGCATCGTGGCCGATCACAAGTTCTTTGGAACCTCCGGTGTGGTTTCTCTGGAAGAGGCCAGTGACACGGCTTTACGGGGTACCTTCTACGGCGCGATGGCCGACCCGAACGACTTTACGATTATCTCTGTGACGAACGGCTACTTTGATCTGGCCGGCATGGTGGTTTCCTCTGCGGGGGATCCTGCCTATGCTCGCAGCCATGCTTCCTATCCAAATCCTTTCAACCCGAAAACCACGATTCGTTTCCAGATGGAGGAAGCCGGGCAGGCACGAGTGGCCATCTATGACATTCGGGGACGGGAACTCCGTGTCCTGCTGAACGAGGTTTGTGAGGCCGGAGAAAACCGGGTGGACTGGGATGGCCGGAATCGCTCAGGGGAGGGCCAAGCTGCGGGCCTGTACTTCTACCGGATCACTTCGGGGGGAGAACAGAGAAGCGGCAAGATGGTACTTCTGCCCTAGGCAGTGACCGGAAAGGCTACGATTGAATTCGAAGGGAAACCCCCGCCGACGGGCGGGGGTATCTTGATGCCTAGCGAATCAGGGTCATCTTCTTCGACTGAACCCGGGAACCGACTTCCAGGCGGGAAAAATAAAGGCCCGAGGGCAATTCCCGACCCGCATCATCACGGAAGGAGACGAAAGCGGGCACATCGCCGTCTTCAGCATGGACCACCGGGATACGGGCTTTCGCCTGGATTGCGCCTATTCCCGCTACGGGGAGGATCGCTATCTTCAGGTGGATGTGGCGAGACTCTTGTCCCATGACTCTTTCCGGCTGCGACCTCTGGCCAGTATTTCTGACTGCACAGGAACCCCTTTCCTGAACCTGGAGTTGAGCGTCTCCTGGATCGGCAAGACCCGCTGGTTGTCTTTGGGAGCAAGAAAGGGTCGCGAGATTCGCCCCCTGCGTCCCCTGTCTTCGGCGGCCTGGAACATCTCCCAGGACATTCTGTCTTCGGCCTGGTTTGAGACAGGGTGGAAGAAGGGCGTATTTCGTTTCTACGCCTCCTACCAGTGGAGTCGCATGCAGGATACACAGTACTGGGTCTATGCCAGTGACTGGGTGAACGATTACCATGTGGAAGAATACAGCGAGGCCGGACTCTTCAGTCTTGGCCTGACCCTTGGACCCCGAGGTGAATGATGAAGGGCTTGCTTCTATTGCTGGTACTGGCGGTTTCCTTTTCCGCCCAGGCGGACACGGCCAGTGATCTCTATCGGCTCTCCTATACCCAGGAGAACGCTGGGGAGTATCTCAATGCCATGGAAACCATGGACACCCTGCGGGAACTGGGAGAGGGCGGCTACTTCGTGGAAATGCGATTGGGCTGGCTCTTGTATCTCTGCGGGCGCTATTCAGAATCGGCGGCCTACTATCGCAGGGCAGCAGAGAGGGAAAGTGCTTCGGTGGAAGCTCTGCTCGGGAGGACCCTTCCCCTGATGGCCCAGAGGCAATGGCTGGATGTTATCGAATCCTGCAAGGCGGTCCTGGAAAGGGATCCCGGAAACTACACAGCTTTATCGCGAATGGCCTCTGCCCAGTACCAGTTGGGTCGCTATCCGCAGAGCGAAACAAGCTACCGAAAGCTCTTGTCTCTCTATCCTTCCGACCAGGATCTTCACTCGGGTCTTGGCTGGGCACTGCTCATGATGGGCGACAAGGAAGAGGCCCGGAAGGAGTTTGAAGGGATATTGAGAGTCTCCCCGGATCACCTGTCTGCGGCACAAGGACTGAGGGCCCTGGACTAGTCTTCCCGGCTGCTTTCGGGAATGCTGACCACGATCGCACCCCGGGGCTTTGCCTGGCAGGCCAGGCGGCTCTGCAGGCTCAGGTCCGGCACTCCATCGAGCGTGTCTTCTTCTTCCGGACTCATTTCCGGAACTTCATCCAGGCCTTCCTCCAGAATCACATGACAGGTTCCGCAGCGCCCCTTCCCCTCGCACTTGTGCGAGAGGGGGAGGTCGAAGGATTCCGCAGCATCCAGAATGCTGTCTCCCTCCTCGATTTCGACCTCGATATTGTCAGGAAGAAATAGAACCCGAGCCATCATTCCTCGCTTTCTGTCTGTCCGCCCATCCTGCTACTGCGGAGTTTCTGGACGGTTTCAATCAGTCGCGCGCAAACCTCGTCTGCTTCCTCTTCGGTGGAGTAGCGTCCGAATCCGATGCGAAGGGAAGAGCGGGCCAGATCCGTTTCCCGTCCAATGGCCTGGAGAATATAGGAGGGCCCCACGTTCGTGCTGACACAGGCGCTTCCGCTGGAAACGGCAACTCCCCGAAGGCCCATGAGTAGTGCATCTCCCTGCACCTTGCCGAAGCTGAGATTCAGGTTGCCGGCCACCCTCTCCTCGGAATGCCCATTGAGGTGGACATCGTCCAGCTCGGAGAGAACCCGCTCGAGAAATCGGTTTCGAAGTGCCCTGAGTCTTTCCGTTTCGCTTTCCATTTCCTCAAGACAGAGGCGCGTGGCTTCGGCCAGCCCCACGATTCCCGGGACATCGAGAGTCCCCGAGCGAAAGCCGCCCTCCTGTTCACCGCCATGCATCTGCACGCTGAGGCGAACCCGGGGATTTCGCCCGCGGACATAGAGAACCCCGACTCCCTTCGGACCGTAGATTTTGTGCCCGGACAGGCTGAGCAGGTCGATATTCATGCGATCTACATCAAGCGGAATCTTTCCGAAGCCCTGGGCCGCATCGACATGAAAGAGGGTTCCCTTTTCGCGGGTGATGGCGCCGATGGCCTCCAGCGGATGAATCACCCCGATCTCATTGTTCACGGCCATCAGGGAAACCAGCACCGTGTCCTCCCGGATGGCCTTTCGGAGTTCCTCCAGGTCGATCATGCCGTCGATGTCGGTTTGAAGCAGGGTGAGTTCCCAGCCGCGTTTCTCCAGAGCAAGGCAGGTGTCGAGAACGGCCTTGTGTTCGGTGGGGGCCGAAATCAGGTGCCGACCCCGGCTCTCGTACATTTCCGCCACGCCCTTGATGGCCAGATTGTCGCTCTCGGTAGCTCCACTGGTGAAGAGAATCTCCCGCGGGCCGGCACCGAGGGCCTCAGCGATCTGGCCACGAGCCTGTTCAACGGCTTCCTTGGCCAGCCAGCCGAAGCTGTGACCGCTGGAGGCATTGCCGAACTGTTCGGTGAACCAGGGGAGCATGGCTTCCAGCACCGCGGGATCCACGGGGGTTGTTGCCTGGTAGTCCATGTAGATGGGTTTAGGCATGGTCCCTTTCTTCTCCGGAAGCAAGAAGCAGGAAAAATCCCAGAATAAAGAAGACGAGCAGTGCAAGAATGGACTGCCGGGAGCTTCCCGTCAACTGTCGGATCAGGGCAAAGAGGATGGGCCCGGCAACGGCGCTGAATTTCGCAAAAACGGAATAAAAGCCAAAGTACTCCGCTGACTTGCCTTCCGGGATGAAGCGGGAGAAGAGGCTTCTCGACAGGGCCTGTGTTCCACCCAGGCAGAGACCCACCATGGCTCCGAGAATCCAGAACTCCCGGGCACTTTCCATTCGCCAGGCCCAGAGAATCACCACAGTCCAGAGTACAAGACTGAAGAGGATCGCTTTTCTTGCCCCGATGACTCCTGCGAAGAGGGCAAAGAGCAGAGCTCCGGGAATGCCCAGAAGCTGTACCAGGAGGAGAGTTCCCATGAGGTCGCCGGTGGCAAGGCCCAGTTCTTCCTTCCCGTAGATCGAAGCCATTTTGACGACGGTCTGCACTCCATCATTGTAGAACAGAAAGGCCAGAAGAAAGAGACCGAGTGCGCGTCTGCTGCTGACGGTACGGAAGGTGGAGAAGGTTCGCCGGAGCGCCGATTTGGCGATGGAGCCGGCCGGTTTTTCGCCCGCGGGTTCTTCCATCCACTTCCAGGCCAGAAGACCGAAGCCGCCCCACCAGAAACCTGCCAGAGCGAGGGAAATGCGGACAGCCAGTCCTTTTTCCAGCCCGATACTTTCATGAAAGCTGACCAGAAGCAGGGCGATGAGAAAGGCAAGTCCGCCGCCCAGGTAGCCCCAGGCATAGCCGCGGGAGCTGACCCGGTCCCGGTTCCGCGGATCCGCGACCAGGGGAAGGAAGGAGTCGTAGAAGATGTTGGCAGCGACAAAACCCAGGGAGGCGATCATGTAGAGAGCGAGTGTCCAGGCCACGCGGCCGGGGAGGGCAGTGAAAAGACCCACCGTGGCAAGGCTTCCCGGAAGGAAGAAGGCGATCAACCAGCGCCGTCTCCGGTTTCCCAGATCTGCCATGGCTCCAAGAAAGGGTGCCGTGCAAAAGACGAGCAGTGCCGAGAGTCCGGAAGTGTAGCCCCAGAGGCTGGTCGCGCTCCATTGCAGACCGAAGGCGTGAATGCCACCCTCGGGAACTACCGATTCGGCAAACCAGACCGGCAGGAGAGCCGCCAGAATGATGGTGGCAAAGGCCGAGTTGGCCCAGTCATAGAGATACCATCCGCGCAGGCTCTTCATGGTTTCACTCCAAAGACCTCTTCAATCAGTTCGCCGGCTGCGCTGGCGAGAAGCAGTCGTCGAGGGCCATGGGCTCCAAGAACCAGCACTTTCTCGATGTCGGCGGTCCTGCTGGGCCCGGTGATCAGGGTCAGGTCCCCCGGCGGCACTCCCCTTTTCTTCAGATAATCGGCGAGGTTTTCAAAGCAGTTCTCCCGGGGGAAAAGGGCGCGGTGCTCTTCGGCAAGGAAGGCCGCCCGGCGCGCCCCGGGAAAACGGGACCCGAGAACCAGGCTTCCTGTTTCCATTATTACAGCTTCGGCAAGGGTAAAGGAAATCTCCCCTTCCCGCACGGCTTCTCTTCCCCCCGCAAAGTCGAGAATCTCCTCCCGGCTTTCCAGTTCCCGGAACTGGATGGCATTTTCCTCAAAGCGCTGGAGCAATTCCCGGTTCATGAGAACCTCTTCTTTCCGAGTTCTTTCCTCATGTTCCTGGAAGGAATCGAGAGTTTTCGACCTCTTGCGGTCTTGATCAGGGGAAGCAGCAGCCGAAGCCAGAAACGAAAGAGACGGGGATGGGGGATCAGGGTCGAAAGCAGGCGAGCCAGGAATGCACCGTCTGCCTTTTCTCCCCGGGCCTGCCGAATCAGTTCCGGCAGGGGGATTTCCACCGGGCAGACTTCCGCACAGGCTCCGCAGAGACTGCAGGCATCCGAGAGGCTGTTTCCGGTCTCGTGTCGCTCTCTGCCCTTGTCGAGGAAGGGAGCCAGCAGTATGCCCACGGGCCCCGGGTAGACGGAACCGTAGCTGTGGCCGCCCACCTGGCGGTAAACCGGGCAGATGTTCAAACAGGAGGCACAGCGAATGCAGGCCAGCACCTCCGAGTCGCTACGGCCAAGAAGGGTGCTTCGCCCATTGTCCACGAAAATGACATGTCTCTCCCGGGGGCCTAAGTCGTCCAGAGCAGGCCCGCCCAGCAGGGAGACATAGGCCGTGGCCCTCTGTCCGGTGGCGCTGGCTGGCAGAAGGCGCAGGAGCGGGTCCAGATCCTCAATCCCGGGCAGGATTTTCTCGATTCCCGTCAGCGCGATGTGAAGCGGAGGCAAGGTACTCGACAAGCCGATGTTTCCCTCGTTCTCTAGAAGAACAAGATGGCCGGAGTCGGCACAGACAAAGTTCGCACCCGTGATGCCCACTCTTGCTCCCAGAAAGTGGGGGCGAAGCCTCCGGCGAGCGACTGCCGTGAGTTCTTCGGGATCATTGCCCTCCGGCTCGCGGAAGGTTCTGCGAAAGAGGTCGCCGATTTGCTTGCGGTCCAGATGCAGGGCCGGGGCTGTCAGGTGGCTGGGCTTTTGTCCGAGCAACTGGAGAATCCACTCTCCGAGATCGGTCTCGTGGCAGGTCTTTCCCTTCGACTGGAGATAATCGAGAAGCCCGATCTCTTCACTGAGCATACTCTTGCCCTTTACAATCCGGTCTTCGGGTCCGAGGATCCCGAGAACCAGTTTGCGGGCCTCTTCGGCATCGCTGACCCGGTAGACAAAGCAGCTCCGGGCCTCCAGACTTTCCTTTGCTTGCCGGTACAGGGAATCGTGCCGCCGAAGGGATTCCCTTCGGATTCGGGCCGCCGCCTTCCGGCTGTCCTCCCAGTCGGGAATCTCGCGTACGAGCCTTGCCCGTTTCTCCAGGGTTCTTGTCGTTGCTTCTCTCAGGCGGTTCTGGAGTCCTGTGTCGGAGAGAGCCTGCTTCGCCCGCTTTCGAAAGGAACGTCCGGCACTCATTCCAGACCTCCAGCAAGGACTTCCGCAAGGTGAAGCCCCCGGAAGGGAATCTTGCGATACAGAGCGCGGCTTTCCAGATGAAGGAGGCAGGACAGGTCTCCGAGAACAAGCGTGTCGCAGTCCACTTCTCTCATGGCATCCAGTCGCCTGTCGGCAAGAGCCAGAGAGACCTCGGGCATCCTGGCGGAAAAGAGGCCTCCGAAACCGCAGCAGTCCTGCCCTTCCTGTACGAGAAGTTCCAGGCCCTGAACAGAGCGGAGGAGTTGAAGAGCCTCATCCTTCAGACCCAGTTCCCGAAGAGCCTGACAGCCTTCCTGATAGCAGACCCTTGCCTCATAGCGTGCGCCAAGGTCGGAGAGACCAAGTTGCTGAACCAGATATTCGGAAAGTTCGAAGCTGCGCTTTCCAAGGCTCTCCAACAAGGGAATCTCTTTTGCCCGAAGCCCGGGAACGGCGGGGTAGCGACGGATCATGGAGATGCAACTTGCCGAGGGGGCGATGACCGCTTCTGCTTCCCCGAAACAGCGAAGGAAGTGCCTCGCTGCAGAGAGTGTCAGGTCCTCGAAGCCTGCATTGTGAATGGGCTGCCCGCAGCAGCTTTGTTTCTTCGGATAGACCCAGTCCAGATTCAGGTGATCCAGAAGGCGCGCTGTTGCGAGTCCGGCTTCGGGGCGCAGGGCTTCCATGTAGCAGGGGATAAAGAGGGCCGTTTGCATGCAGAAAGCCTATCGCAGGCGAGGGCTGCGCGGAAGCAAAGATGTCTCGCGTCTTGACGAAATCTCCCCGAGAGGTTTCAATGCAAGTGGTGGCTTCCGGAACCGGGAGCCACTTTTGCCAATCGTCGCGGAGTTCTGATGAAAGCATTTCTGGTCCTGATCCTGATGGCCGCCCCGCTCTTTGCAAGCGAGGAGGAGCCCTACTATCTCTACCATGCTCAGGACTACGGGAGCGAGTCCCTGATTCATCCCACACAGATGCTGCTCAACGGCTGTTTTGACATCATGCTCAGCAGTAATCGCAGCAACCGATTTGCCGACATCGACTTCCAGTTGAGCTACGACATGCTCATCATGAGCCTGAAGCACCCGATTGCTGCGATCGAGGAAACCGAGGGCTGGGGGAATTTCATTCGCAAGGAGATTCTACCCTTCAGCACCGGCCTGGAGGATGCGCGATTCTGGCCGAACTACATGCTTCATGTGGTCGGCGGAGGCTACAGTTCCCGCTTGATGTACGAGTGGTATCGCTATCACGAATTCAAACATCCCCGTGCCTGGTCCCTGGGAACCTACTTCCTCTATGTCTTCGTGAACGAAGTGGTCGAAGCCCAGGTTTACGATGGCTACACGAGTGACCCGATCTCGGACCTCTATTTCTTTGATCCTCTGGGAGCTTTTATTTTCAGCTCCGACCGGGTGGCCAGCTTCTTTGGCGAGACTCTCAACATGCGCGACTGGTCCTATCAGCCCTCCCTGAACTTCCGTCAAGGCAGCCTGCAGAACAATGGCCAGAACTTCTCGATGAAATGGAAGCCTTCCTTCTGGGAAAAGACCAGTTTCTTCTACTACTTCGGACACCACGGAGAAGGCGGGTTGAGCTGGGAACTTCCCAATGGCGATTATTTTTCCTGTGGTGCCGGATTCCGGGCCGACGAGATTCTGGAACTTCTCAATGGAACCTATGGCCTGACAATGGCCTTTAGCGCCGGTGTATTCTACGACAGAAACGGCTCGCTCCTGGCCTCGCTGATGGCTTCCAATACAAAGAACTACACCGTGCAGTTCAATCTGTATCCGGGGGTTCTCAAGCTGGGGCCGATCTCTCCCGGGCTGTTTTTTGCAGTGGATCGCCTGGACGGGCATATCGAAACCGGCATCCATCTGCACTGGCCGAAGTGGCAGCCCGCGGGGATCTCTTTCGGATTCTAGTAAGCCTTGGCGAAGAGTACGCGACGCTTGCTGGGCTTGCCGCTGTAGACGCAGAGACCGTCTTCGTAATCCTCGTCGAGAGGAATGCAGCGGATCGTGGCCTTCGTCTCGTCCTGGATGGCCTCTTCCGTTTCCGTGCTGCCGTCCCAGTGGGCGTAAAGGTAGCCGCCCTTCTCTTCCAGAACCTGCTTGAACTCCTCCCAGTTGTCGACCCGCCGGGTGTTGTCCTTTCGGAACTGGTCGGCGCGCTCGAACATTTCGCGCTGGATGGTTTCAAGAAGCGTGGAAACGGATTCGAGAATCGTGTCCACAGGAAGGGCTTCCTTCTTTCGGATATCCCGTCTGGCACTGAAGACGCTCTTCTTCTCCAGATCTTTTGGCCCGATCTCGAGACGAAGGGGCACGCCCTTGAGTTCCCATTCGGCGTACTTCCAGCCGGGCTTGAAGTTGTCGCGATCATCGATATGCACGCGGAGTCCTCCCTGCCGGAGGATTTCTGCCACTCGTTCTGCCTCCGTGACCGTTGCTTCCCTCTCTTCATCGCTCTTGTATATTGGAATGATCACCGTCTGGATGGGAGCCAGCCGGGGCGGGAGAATCAGGCCCTGATCGTCTCCGTGGCACATGACCAGTCCCCCGACCAGTCGCGTGGAAACTCCCCAACTGGTGGCCCAGACATGCTGGCGCTCGCCATGTTCATCCTGGTAGGTAACGTCGAAGGCCTTGGCGAAGTTCTGGCCCAGATTGTGGCTGGTTCCTGACTGCAGTCCGCGAAGGTCGCCCATCAGGGCTTCGATGCTGTAGGTGCGAACGGCTCCGGCGAACTTCTCGCGCTCGGTCTTGCGTCCCTTGACCACCGGCATGGCCATCTCGTTTTCGGCAAAATCGGCATAGACATCCAGCATGCGAAGGGTTTCCTCTTCGGCTTCTTCCGCCGTGGCGTGGGCCGTGTGGCCCTCCTGCCAGAGGAACTCCGTGGTGCGCAGGAAAAGGCGGGTGCGCATTTCCCAGCGAACGACATTGGCCCACTGGTTGATCAGGAGAGGAAGGTCGCGGTGACTCTGGATCCACTTGCGATACATGTCCCAGATGATGGTTTCGCTGGTGGGACGAATGACCAGGGGCTCTTCCAGTTTCTTCCCGCCGCCGTGGGTGACCACCGCCAGTTCCGGTGCAAATCCTTCCACGTGCTCGGCTTCTTTCTTCAGGAAGCTCTCGGGAATGAGCATGGGGAAGTAGGCGTTGACATGACCGGTTTCCTTGAAGCGTCGATCCAGGTCCTTTTGCATGTTCTCCCAAAGGCCGTAGCCGTAAGGGCGAATGACCATGGAGCCCTTTACCGGCGAGTAGTCCGCCAGTTCTGCCTTCTGGACAACATCGGTATACCAGCGCGAGTAATCTTCCGCCTGTTTCGCGAGACCTTCGGACATGAATCCTCCCAGAGTGTGAACTTCGGCTGAAGGTAGTCCGCAGGGGCGATGATTTCAAGGACTCAGGGAGCCAGCACCCCTTCGAGACTCCCATCGTAGAGGGTTTCCGTGTGGACGGAATAGCCCAGTAGCTTCAGGTAGCTGAAGAGTTGCATCTTGTGATTTTTCAGATGATCTGCGCTGAGCTGGCAATAGCTCCAGAACTCCATTGGTTCGCTCATCCAGGGCGGATTCGTTTCCCGGTTTGGCCAGATGCCATCGGGAAGGTCCTGAAAGAGATCTTCTACCTCGTCAAAGCCTTTCCTGAGCGTGGCGACCGTTTCGGAGGGGTTGGCCACAGAGTCCCTGTCGTAGATGGTGTAGTCGTTCAGGATTCCGGCCCGCAGATCTTTTTCCACCGTAGAGCCGAGATGCCAGAGCAGGTGGTTCATCTTCATGAAGGAGTCTCCGGGGCTCCATTCAAGACGGTCCTCGGGGACAAGTTCGACCAGAGAAATGAGGGGAGATCGTTGGGATAGGTAGTGCTCGAGAAACTGCAAGTGGGTCATGGAATCACCTCCGGGGGGAGAGTGAAGGCTGGAAAGAAAAATAGCAAGCACGCCAGTCAGTCGTGCTTGCTACCCTAATTACCCCTGCTTGCACTGGGCTTATTGCAGGGGAGATGCCAGTTGTTCCGGTTTTCCCTAGAAAATCGTAAGTCATTGTGTTTGCTGTACTTGGAAGCTTGAAACCCGGGTCTCGGCTTGCGCTTTGCTGCAGGGCCAGAGCGAGTCTGTCTCCGAAAAGGGACAGCTTGCGAGCCAAAGAAGGACAACTGGTAGCGACTCTTCAGGGTGCTGAAATCCAGGGAAAGGAGACCGGCTTCGGGGACCGCTGTGGGCCAGCCACCGCAGAGGCTCTGGTCTACCTCCACGCCTTCTCGCCCGGCGAAAAGTCCCTCGATCTGGATCGGGATTTCCGCCATCAGGACGAAGGTCGCCGGGCCCGTCTCTTTCCAGACTTCCAGAAGGTAGCTTCCGGGATCAGGGACTTCGAAGTCGAAGCGGAGATCAAAGTCGCAGTAGCAGTCAGCCGGATCTCCCGTGTCGTATTCATAAAGCTCGATCCGGGGGTTCCCGAAAACAATCGAAACCTCGATCTCGGCCGCGCATTGCCAACTGCTAGCGAGATGGAAGAGGTTTACGGTGTGACCCTGCACCTCTGCCCAGATCTCATCGGAAGCAGGGGAAGTGCCAGAAGCAACATGGTGAGCAATAGCCAGCGCATCAGACTCTCCTTGCTGGAAAAGTCTGGATTCAGTTGCCGGGAATGTCAAATCAGCCGATCCAGCTGTTCAGCTTCAGCATGAAACGGTTTTCCGGCTTCAGGAGAAGATCGTCGCGGAGGGCTTCCATAGGGTCGAAGTCCCCGTCCCATTCGTCCCAAAGGAAGTGGCTTCGACTCCAGACCAAATAGAGAGTCGAGCCGGGACGATACTGCCATCGCAGGACGGCGTTCAGGTTGAAGCTCTTCATCAGGAAGTCGCCGGCCAGATCGTCACCGGCCCAGTCCAGATAGTCCCCGCAGTACTCCTTCTCCAGTTCCCGGTGTTGCCCGTAGTCACCCCAGGCCAGGAAGGGCTGCAACCAGGTCTCCAGAGTCAGGTGTTCGTTGAAGCTGTAGTTGGCCCGAAGGTTGAAATCCAGAATCCGGCTTTCCAGTTCTGCAAAGAGGGCCCCGGTGGCTTGCACGGAATCCCCGAAGTCCGGATCATCGGTCTCGATATTTGCAATCCACTGTGACTTGTCCAGAGTTCGGGAATAGGATCCTGAAAGGTGCACCCGGACCCGGTCTCCGGCCTGCACCGTGGATCCGAGGCTCAGGGAAGTGCTTCCGCCTCCTTCATGGTTTCGCGAGCGGCTGTGTCCGATCAGGTAGGTCAGGTCCTTTCGCCGGTCGCTGTGAAGCGAAAAGCTCAGGCTTCTTCCTCCCGGCGACCAGGTCACCGGGCCATCCCGGGTTTCCATGTCGTCATAGCCGGCATCCGAATGGTGAAGGTTCAGGCTCAGGGTCCAGTAGTTGAGAAACTCCAGGTGGCTGTTCAGGTCAAGATCCTTGCCCAGCTTAAGTCCATCCCAGTTGCTGAAATACTTGAACTCCAGATTGCTTCGACCGGATCGGAAGAAGCTCCAGGGCTCATGGAAGAGACCGGTGAGCCAGATTCCCAGTCCTCTTACGGAAGTTCTTCGAAGGTAGCCCAGGTCGTTCAGTTCCAGGCCGGGGCCGGTGTGATGGGTCCAGAGGCCAAAGTTGAAATTCCGGTTGCCGCTTGTAGCCCAGGCATTGCCACCCATGCCGCGATCCAGTTTTCCCTCGTCCTCCACGGCGCTTCCCACGAGAGAAATGCCCAGGCTGCTGAAGCCGTCTTCACTGCGCCAGGAAGATCCAAAGCCGAAGCCCGCTGCGTCATCGGCATCCTGTCTTCCCGCATGGGTGAGGAGAAGCCGGGTGCGGGCGCGTCCCTCGCTGAACTCCTTGGCGATGTTGCCGACAAAGTAGTGACTCAGGGGTTCGATGAGACGACTTTGTTCCCTGCCCAAGGAGTCCTCCACCAGGGCAAACTCGCGGGCAGTGACTGCGCTCAGAACCCCGAACACCATTCCCTGCTCCGACTTTCCGGTGAGCTTGGCCGCACCCAGAATGGTGGTGTTCTGGGGACGGGACAGCTCCCGGTCTCCGTCCTCGAAGTGTTCCTCGCCGAGAAATCCCGGCTCCCGTCCGATTCGGCGGCTGTGAAATGCGTTCAGGTGTTCGTTGAAGGCGAAGATGTCCTTGCCCTCCACGAAGAAGGGCCGCTTCTCGGGGAAGAAGGTCTCGTAGGCGCTCAGGTTCAGAACCGCAGGATCTGCCTCTACCTGCCCGAAATCCGGATTCACGGTGGCATCGAGGGTCACTGCAGGACTCAGTCCCCACTTCAGGTTTACCCCGGCTCGCAGGTTCGTCTCTTTTTCTTCCCCCGGTTCTGTGGATAGGCCGGCCGCAAAATAGGGCAGGATTTCAAAGGCTCGCGGGGAGTGGATTCCATCGAGTCCGACGAGATGCCCGGCCCGGGAGACATTGCCCGGTTCCCCCCGATAGAGGTTCATCCAGAGGATTTCTTCGTGCAGGCGGGGAATATCCCGCTTGAGGTGAAGTCCCCAGACCATCTCCGGCTTTTCCGTAAAGCGAAACAGGGTGAAGGGCAGGCGCATTTCCGCCGTCCAGCCTTCTTCATCGATGAGTGCTGACGATTCCCAGACACCATCCCAGCTTGGGTCAAAGGCTTCATCGTGGCTTACCGTCAGATCCAGTTGAACGCCGGCGGCCGTGACTCCAAGGGCATAGGACGACTGATGGTCGTGACGGGAGTCCAGAGAGAGGAAGAAGGCATCGGACTTGTGGTCGTCATCTCGCCGACCTGTGTTGGCGATAATTTCATCCGGAGAGTCGTCGTAGCCACGAAAGAAGACATAGAGCGCTTCGTCGTCGTAGAGGAAGCGGACTTCCGTGCGGAATGAGGCCTCCGCATCTTCCACGGGTTTGAACTGCTGGAAGTCATCGAGAATGTCGGCCTGCAACCAGGCCTCATCAAGAAGCCCGTCAATCGCGGGAGCCGTAGCAGTGCGGTTGGCCCGGGCAAACTTCTTCGCCTTCCTCTCGGGATAGGGCTCGTTGTCGGGAAGTGTGTATGCCTGGGCAGAAAGAGAGAGTAGAGCGAAAAGGAGAAAGAGCCGTTTCATGAAAAACCTCCGGGGACCCGGAAGACTACGGCAATGCGAGGGGTGAGTTACAGGGAAAAGAAGGGCGCATTTCAGGCGACTCCCTGCATCAGTCTGTCGAAATCGGCCACTCTTCCTTGTCGATAATCACATCGGCGATTTCCCTGCGGAGGATCAGCGTGTTGACCGGATTTCGCTTCATTGTTCTGCGCAGTCCGCGCAGGGTGATCGTCAGCATGTCGCCTTCCACCGAAGAGGCCAGCACTTCCCGGCCACGAGTCTCGATGCGATCCATTGCATCGTTGCAGAAGAGACGAGTCATCTTTTCGGCCACCGTCGTTTCGACACCCATTTCTTTCATCTTCTGAACGCGCTTGATCGCCGAGTCCATTCCGTAGACGTCAATGATCATGTCTGAGAGGTAGCCCAGAACTTCCTGCAGTTCCTTGAGCTTTTCGCCCAGTTCCTGCGCTGCAGTTCCGAGAGAAAGAACGACGGCCTTTCTTGCGAGGGCCAGCCAGGCAGCCTCCTCTGACATGAAGCCGGAGTCGTCCTCTTCATCCAGACTCGGGATGCCGGTAAGTTCATCCAGAAGTGCCTTGGCCTGTGCGAAGAGAGGGAGATCGTTATTGATGGCCTTCTTGAGAACCTCTCCGCCAATGATCCATCGGTTGATCTCGTTCGTGCCCTCGAAGATGCGGTTGATTCTGCTGTCCCGGTAGTAGCGCTCGGCATTGTACTCGCTGACATAGCCATAGCCTCCATGAATCTGCAAGGTCTCGTCGACCACATAGTCGAGCACCTCCGAGCAGAAGACCTTCAGCATCGAGCACTCGGTCGTGTATTCCCGGATGCCGGTCTTGATCATCTTCGAGTAGAAGTTTTCATCGCTTGCGTCGAGCAGGGCGATGTTCTGGTCGATGTGTCCGGCCGTGCGGTAGACCATGCATCGAGCGGCAAAGATGCGCGCAGCGGATTCGCCGATCTTGTGCTTGATGAAACCGAAACTGCTGATCGGCTTGCCGAACTGCTCGCGCCCCTTTGCGTATTTGACGGCTTCGATCAGGGTGGCGATGGAAGCACCGACTGCACCGGCTCCCAGCTTGAAACGCCCGACATTGAGAATGTTGAAAGCAATCTCGTGCCCGCGCCCGATGTGCCCGAGCAGATTCTCCACGGGCACCTTCACATCTTCCATCACCAGGGCCCGGGTCGATGATCCCTTGATGCCGAGCTTCTTCTCTTCGGCACCGGTGCTCAGGCCTTCCATGTCCCTGTTCAGGATGAATGACGTGAACATATCTCCATCTACCTTTGCGAAGACGATGAAGATGTCGGCGAAGCCCGCGTTTGTGATGAACATCTTCTCGCCGTTGAGCAGATAGTGAGAACCGTCTTCGCTGAGGACGGCCTTGCTCTTTGCATTCATGGCATCGGAACCGCTTCCTGCCTCGGTCAGGGCATAGGCGGCGAGGAGTTCGCCCGTGGCAAGCGCTGGCAGGTACTTCTGCTTCTGCTCCGCTGTACCGAAATAGACGATCGGAAGGGTGCCGATGCCCGAATGCGCACCGTGACCAACCTGGAAGGAACCGCTGGGGCCGAGCTTCTCGGCCAGCAACATGCCGATGGCCTTGGTCTGCGCAAATCCGCCGTAGTCGGCGGGAATGTCCACGGCCAGAAGGCCCAGTTGGCCCGCTTCCTTCAGGAGTCCATCCATCACTCCCGCTTCGAGAGCTTCCAGGGCATCCATTTTCGGCTGAACGCTTCCCGCGACAAAGTCGCTGGTCAGTTTGCCGATCATCTTCGCTTCATCGTTGAACTCTTCCGGAATGAAAATCTGTTCCAGATTGTGGTCCTCGGTCAGAAACGAGCATCCGCGAATGATTTCCTCGCCCATCGTCATCCTTCCTTTACTGCAGGTTTTCGAAAATGCCTGCGGCGCCCATTCCGCCGCCCACACACATGGTGACCATAGCATGCCGACCGCCCCGCCTGCCAAGCTCATAGATGGCCTGCGTTGCGAGTTTTGCCCCCGTGCATCCGAGAGGATGACCAAGCGCGATAGCACCGCCGTTTACATTGGTCTTTTCATTGTCCATTCCCAGGCGGCGCATGACGGCAAGGCCCTGTGCCGCAAAGGCTTCGTTCAGTTCGATGATGTCCACGTTCTCCAGCTTCAGGCCGGCCTGCTCCAGGGCAATCGGGACTGCATAGACCGGTCCAAGGCCCATCACTTCGGGAGCCAGTCCCGCAGTGGCGTAGGAGACATAGCGGGCCAGGGGCTTGAGACCCTGTTCTTTCGCAAAGTCTGCCGAGCAGACGAGGAGCGCTGCGGCTCCGTCGCTCATCTGGCTGGAGTTGCCCGGTGTGACGGTTCCGTCCTGCTTGAAGGCCGGACGCAGTTTGGCCAGCGCTTCGAGCGAACTGCCAGCGCGGGGACCTTCATCCCGGTCGAAGCTCAGGGTCTTGCTCTCGGTCTTTGCGCCCTTGCCAGCAGGTCGGGTCACTTCCACTTGAAGGGGCGTGATCTCGTCCTGGAAGAGACCTTTTTCCTGAGCGGACAGCGCACGCTGATGGCTTTGCAGGGCGAAGGCATCCTGATCCTCTCGGCTGATGCAGTCTTCAGCGGCCACAAGTTCGGCCGTGATGCCCATGTTCGTGTAGCTCTCGATCCTTTCGAAGGCCAGCTTCGGGTTGGGACGATAGGAGAGTCCGCCCAGGGGAATGGCACTCATGGATTCTGCGCCACCGGCGACCGCACATTCGATCATGCCACTGCCTACCTTGAGCGCAGCCAGGTGAATGGCCTCCAGTCCGCTCGAGCAGAAGCGGTTGATGGTCATGGCTGTGGTCTCATCGGGCAGTCCCCCGAGAAAGGCCACCTGCCTTGCCATGTTCATTCCCTGCTCGCCTTCGGGAAAAGCACAGCCGAGAATAAGGTCTCCGACGAGATAGGGTTCCAGACCACTTCGATCCAGAAGTCCCTGCACACAGGCGGCGGCCAGGTCATCGGGTCTCGTGTCGCGGAGTGTGCCCCGTGGGGCTCGTCCCACTGCTGTTCGGGTAGCTGCGACAATGACAACTTCTCGCATCCCTGTCCTCCTAGTTCCTGAGGGGCTTGCCCGTCTTGAGAATGGCTTGCATGCGTTCAAGGCTCTTGCGCTCTCCCATGAGAGAGAGGAAGCCCTCGCGCTCGAGATCGAGCAGGTACTGTTCGCTGACTTTCTGCGTACCGGTCAAATCGCCACCGCAGAGAATGTGTCCCACCTTGGCTCCGACGAGACGATCATGCGCACTGATGAAATTGCCCTGCTCCATATTGAAGAGAACCGTTTCCACAAGAGCGCGGCCTGCACGACCCATGACCGGGATGTCCTCCCGCTCTTTGCCCGCACGCCAGCCTTCCCTGGCCATGGAAAGCGCGGCCTGCTTGGCATCGCTGATCAGGCGTTCGCGGTTCAGGGTGACGCCGTCCGTGGGGGTGATGAAGCCCATCTGCCGGGCCTCTTCACCACTCGTGGCGACCTTTGCCATGCCGATAGTCTCGAAGGTCTTCTGCAGAATCGGTTGCAGGTTGTTCGGTTCGGTTCCCGCCGCAAGATTGCGAAGGTAAAGTTCCTTGCATCCTCCGCCGGCCGGAAGAACTCCCGCGCCCACTTCGACCAGGCCGATATAGGTTTCCGCACTGGCCTGCACTCTCTGTCCGTGAAGCACAAACTCCGCTCCCCCGCCGAGGCAGAGATTGAAGGGCGCCACGACCGTGGGAACCGGCGCGTACTTGAGAGCCATGGTTGCCCTCTGGAAGCCGCGCACCATGAGGTCCACTTCTTCCCATTCGCCTTCCAGTGCTTCCTGGAGAACCAGCATCAGGTTGGCGCCTACGGAGAAGTTGGCACCCTGGTTGCCGACCACGAGAGCATCGAAGTTCTCCTCCACCTCTGCGACAGCCCGCGGCACCATGTTGATGATGTCCGCGCCCAGGGTGTTCATCTTGGAATGGAACTCCAGGCCGGCCACGCCGTCGCCAAGATCCACGAGACTGCATCCCGCGTTCTTCTTCACGACTCGCTCCGGCTCGCTCTTAAGATGAGTGAACTTCAGGCGGCCCGGGTCGCTTTCAATCTCCCGGTAATCTTCCAGCCGGTGATCCCAGACCGAGAAGCTGCCATTGTCCAGGCGGTAGAATCCCTTTGCGCCCTTCTCCTGCATCGTGTCGATCCAGGCGGGAAGCTGGAGGCCTTCTTCTTTTATGCGAGCACAGGTTTCTGCGAAGCCGAAGGCGTCCCAGATTTCAAAGGGACCGCGCTCCCAGCCGAAGCCCCACTTCATGGCATTGTCGATGGGGAGGGGATCGTCCGCGATTTCCCCGATACGGTTTGCGCAGTAGAGAAAGAGGTGGCTGTGGGTTCGCCAGATGAAGTCACTGGCGCGGCCCTTTGATTGCGAAATGGCGGTGAGTCGCTCGTCGATGTCATCAATGTTGCGGAGGGCTTCCCACTCGGGGAACTTCGCCCGCTGTTTTTCGCGGTATTCGAAAGTATCCAGATCGAGGGTCTCGATGACCCGCTTGCCTTTGGCATCGCGGCTCTTTCGATAGAAACCGCCTCCGCTCTTGTCGCCGAGAAGATTCTTCTCGAGCATCTTTTCAAGGATGGGGGGAGTGGCGAAGGTCTCCCGCGACTCGTCTTCCGGGCATCCATGGTAGACATTGCCCGCCACGGCCACGAAGGTGTCGAGCCCGACAAGATCGCCGGTGCGGAAACTGGCGCTCTTCGGATGACCGATGACAGGCCCGGTGAGGAAGTCCACTTCCTCGACTGTCAGTTCCTGTTCTCCCATGGCGGCCATGCCGTCGAGCATGCCGAAGACTCCGACGCGGTTGCCCACGAAGTTCGGGGTGTCACTGGCAATGACCACGCCCTTGCCCAGACGATGATCGGAGAAGTCCTCAAGGAAGCCCAGAACCTCCGGGTCCGTGTCTGCAGTAGGAATGAGTTCGAGAAGGTAGAGGTAGCGCGGGGGGTTGAAGAAGTGACTTCCCAGGAAGTGCTTCCGGAAGTCATCACTCAGCCCTTCGGCCATGGCGGCGATCGAGATGCCCGAGGTGTTCGAACTGACAAAGCTTCCCGCTCTCCGGTGCTTGTCCACCTGCGCAAGCACCTTCTTCTTGATCTCCAGATCTTCCTTGACCACCTCGATGATCCAGTCCGCTTCGGCAATGCGCTCGAAGTCGTCCTCGAAGTTGCCGATCTCGATCAGTCCGGCGAGATCCTTCCGGTAGAAAGGGGCGGGACGGCTTTTCAGGGCGGCCTTCAGTGCTTCGCTTCCGAAGCGATTCCGCTCTGCGGGGTCTTCGCCGGCCTCGGGGGGAACGATATCGAGCATCAATGAGGCGATGCCCGCATTGGCCAGGTGAGCGGCAATGGCGCTTCCCATTACACCGCTTCCCAGGACCGCAGCCTTCTCGATCTTGAATGCCATGAGCCTTCCTCCGAGTGAATAATATTCAGTGCGGAATTGTGACTCTTATCCCCAGATTCGTCAAGCTCTTTCCCATTCCCTGTGAAATCAGCAAGTTTCTTTGAGATTTCAGCCTTTACCGGAGACGCACTTTTTGCTTATACTGAATACTGTTCATTATTGGAGGCTCATGGAAAAGGCGAAGAAGAGTCCCGAGAAACGGGAGAGGATCATCCGGGCGGCCAAACAGGCTTTCAGCTCCCAGGGCTTCTACCGCACGCGGATCAGCGATATCGCCAAGGCCGCCAATGTGGCCGATGGAACGGTCTATGTCTACTTCGAGGGGAAGGAGCAACTGCTCTCGAGCATCTTTGAGGAAAGCATGAGCCGTTTCCTCGATGCGGGTCGCCGGGAACTCGATGGCATGGAGGGCGCCCTTCCCCGCCTTCGCCGTGTGCTGGAACTGCACCTTGAGTCTCTGGGCTCGGATCCGGAGTTGGCCACGATCTTCCAGATCGAGCTTCGCCACTCGGCACGCTTCATGGGTGCCTACAGTCGAAGCCGCCTTCGGGACTACTTTCGCATGATCGAGGAACTTCTCGAGGAGGGGCAGCGGGAAGGGATCTTTCGCCGGGACCTGGATCTCTGGTTCACGACCAAACTGGTCTTTGGCCTCCTGGACGAGACGGCCACGAACTGGGTTCTCAGTGAACGCAACTACCGGCTTTCCTCCCGTCTGGACGAAGTGATGGATTTCCTGATGCACGGGATCCAAAGCATCCCTTCTTGACCTTCTCCGGGAATGGGATAGTCTCCTCCTATGAGAGAACACATTGAAAAACACCTGCCTCTCGTGATCCGCCGCCAGCTTGACATTCGTCGCGACCGGAGATCCCTGAACTCCCTGTCCCGAAGGCACGTTTCCCTGGACATGCTTCGCCGAGCCTCGGATTTCAGTTTCTCCTTTCTGGAAGATCCGGCCATCGAGAAAGAGTGGGGCAGGGCAGAAGAGAGGTTTCTGCCCTTTGCCATTCCCGATGGAACCGGCGGTGTGAACCCGGGAGACCGTCGCGCCCTTTTCTATCTTCTTCGCTATCTGAAAGCCCGGCGCGTTCTGGAAGTGGGAACCCATATCGGGGCCTCCACGGTGCATATTGCCGAAGCCCTGTCTCTTTTGAGAAGCGAGGGCGAAGAAGTTCATCTGGATACGGTGGACTTCCGCGATGTCAACGACCCGGACACAAAGCCATGGTTTCATTTTTCTTCCGAGCGACCTCCCCGCGACTACATCTCTGATCTCGCTTGCCTGGATATCGTGGATTTTCATGCCTGTCCTGCCACGGATTTTCTCCCGGCGGGGGGGGACAATTACGACCTGATCTTTCTCGATGGTTCCCACGCCGCCTCTTCCGTCTACCAGGAAGTTCCCCTGGCCCTGGAAAGACTCAATCCCGGCGGCCTGATTCTCCTTCACGACTACTTCCCCGCCCTCAAGCCTCTCTGGAAAAAGTCAAAGGTGATTCCCGGTCCCTGTCTTGCCACCGACCGCCTGATTGATGAGGGAGCCTCTTTCCAGGCTCTCCCCTTCGGAGAACTTCCCTGGCCTACCAAACTTGGCGGGCGAACAACCAGTCTGGCGATACTCGTGAGGTTGGCATGATCCGCACAATTTTTCTTTCCCTCGGTCTTCTTCCCTTTGTCCTGCTTGC
Source organism: Candidatus Krumholzibacteriia bacterium (assembly GCA_030748535.1). Taxonomy (NCBI): domain Bacteria; phylum Candidatus Krumholzibacteriota; class Candidatus Krumholzibacteriia; species Candidatus Krumholzibacteriia bacterium. Next base: position 79,263 of record JASMLU010000002.1, on the reverse strand, counting down.
CGAAGACTGGACATGGCCACCCAGTGAGGACATCGCTTCCCGGGTGGAAACCACCCTGGAGCGTCATTATGAAGGAGAGGCTCTTCGCACCTGGCTGGGCACTGCGGAAACCCGGGAGCGGGAAGCTCTTGAGTTTCTTCTTGCCTGGCTGCCCGCACCGGATCTCGGAGCCTGGTCTGCCGATGCCCTGATTGAAAACGTCAGGATTGCTCTTGAAACCTGGCGCCCGGAAGTGGACGCCTGGACCTTCCACAGTTTTGTCCTGCCGCATCGGGTAAGCCAGGAGCCGCCCCAGAATTGGCGAAGGGTCCTGCGTGAGATGATCGGGGAGCGAACCGAGGGAATGTCACTTTCGGAAGCTGCGCTGGAGGTGAACCGTTTCTGCCGGGAATGGGCTACCTACCGCGCCAGTTCCCGTCGCGACCAGCCGGCGCTGACAACCCTGGAGCGGGGAATCGGGCGCTGTGAGGAGGAGACGATTCTTCTCATCAGCGCCCTCAGAAGTGTCGGCATTCCCGCCCGCCAGTGTTACACGCCCTACTGGACCACAGGCGACAGCAACCACGCCTGGGTCGAGGTTTTTACAGGAGACGCCTGGCACTACATGGGATCCTGCGAGCCGGCAGCCTGTCTGGACCGGGCCTGGTTCAGCAATCCCACACGACGCGCCGGACTGGTTCTTTCCAATGCCTATGGCGAAATGCCCCTGCCTTCCCCGGAAGCTTCCCGGCTGTACCGTCAGGCGAATGGAGCGACGGTTCTCAACACAACGGAAGTCTACACGGATCCCGGAGAACTTCTGGTGACTCTTCCCGGGGAACAGGAAGCGGAATGGGTCTGGATTCATGTCTTCAACTTCGCTTCGCCCAGTGTTCTCGGACGGGTGCGCCCGGGCGAGCGGATCTTCATGGGCCGAGGGGACTATCTGCTCACCGCCGAGGCAGGCGGTCAGCCCTACTCTGCCCTGGCGGAAGTGCGCCCGGGCAAGCTCTGTGACTTGGAGCTTCATCCCGGATTGACTCTGCTGGAGAATCCGGTCTGGCTTCGCTACGGCCCGTCCAGGACCGGGGACGCGCCGGAGGACTGCGAAGTGTCGCCGGAGGATCCGCTGTGGAAGTCGCACCAGGATCGTCTGGATGCCAATGACGCGGCGCGGAAGGAGAGAGCTCGCCTGCCCGAAGGATGGGAAGAAGCTCTCGCCGGGCATTCAAGCTCCGAAGAAATCCGGAAGACCATGGAGGAAGCCGGCCCCGCGCCCGCGAAATGGGCTCACGAGATCCTGGCCCTGAAGGCCCCGGAGAAATCTCTTGCCCTGAACCTGCTCGCGGAAATGGACATCAAGAGTTACTACGAGTTCGACCCGGCGGGCCTGCAGCCATTGCTCGCGGAAATCCTCCGCGTCCGTGCCCTTGCCCCCTCGCTCCCCGACAGCATCTTCGATCCCTATGTGCTTTCTCCCTGGCTCTACCACCAGGCCGCCAATCACGACTCCTGGACGGAGATTCCCTGGATGGGAGTACTTTCGGCTGAAGAGCTTCTGCAGGCATTTCGTACCCGGGTAAAAAAGGCCGACGAGGGCCGCCTGGGTCATGTCGCCACGCCCGGGGAGACCTGGCGAAGCGGCTGGTCCGATGAGGCGGGGGCCAAGGCCTGTCTGGTCGGTCTCTTCCGTCGCCACGGCCTCCCGGCTCGCGCAGTGCGCGGAGTGCCCACGGTGGGAGTCTGGCAGCAGGGAAACTGGCAGGAGTTTCTTCCCTTTGAGGATGCCTCTTCTGATGATGATACACCGGGCATGGCCGAAGAAGCCTTCCTGCTCGTTCGTTATTTCGAAAACGGCCAGCCCTATGAAAATGTGGAAACCTGGCGGCAAACCCGACTGAACCTCTTCCGGGAGGGACGCTTCGAGCCCTGGTATCTGGGACAGATTTCCGAGGGCGAGGGAATCGTCGACTGGAACCTGCCCGCCGGGGAATACTGGCTTATGGGAGGACTTCGCAATTCCCTGGGCGAGCCGCGCTTTGTCAGCCGGAAACTCGACATTGCCGCCGGGGATTCTCTTTTCCTTGAGATGGACATCGGCATTCCCCTGGCCGAGCGCGACGACCGCAACCTGCTTCCCTATTCACTGAGCGAGGATTTCCGCCTGAAGGATCGTCGGCCTTACCGCTCCTTTCTGAAAGAAGTTTCCCGGGGTCGTCGGCTCCTGGTTCTGGTTTTGGGTGCCCACGAGCCCAGTCGCCGTCAGCTGGCTGCGCTGGAAGGCATGGAGCTGGAGCTTCTCTGGCTTGACGACATGGTCGGCCATGCTCCCGAGGGTCCTTGGCGCATAGGGCGGGAGAGCGTAGAGCGCGTCTTCCATGTCAAGGATCCGGTGGCAGAGTTGCCGATCAGCATCCTGCTCGAAGAAGGCGAGACCAGACTCTGGATCGAGGGTCTGGAACCGGGCCTGAAGAACTACCTGCGGGAGAACTAGAGCCGCTCTACCGTGCCGGAGAGAAGCCAGCCTTCCAGATCTCCGTGCATGCGGATCCTCATCCACTCGCCCCGGGTTTCCCGAATCTCCAGTTCACTGCCTTCGTGGATTTCCACGATGGACAGGAAGTCCTCGCCCGGCCCCGAAAGCAGCGTCACCGACGGCGCAAGCAGGATGGCCTGACGACCTCCCCAGTCTTCGCGCTCGGCCTTTCCCATCGCCAGGGAGGCGAGAAGGAATAGCAAAAGGAAGAGCCAGACGGGAACCCGAAGCCTGGTCCAGGAGGCCCTGCGAAGGACGAGGAGCAGGACGAGAATGCTGAGCGACCAGAGAAAAAGGAGGGCGAAGAGCGCCATTTCTCCGGGGCTGAGAATCGAGCGCAAGCCCATCCAGAGTTTCGAAGAAATGCTGGCTTCCGCCGGGGGAAGTTCGTGCAGGACCCGGGCCCGCGCGATTTCCAGATTCTCCCGGCTCATGCGATCCCGGGGTGCGAGTCTCAGGGCACGCCGCCAGGAGAGAATAGCTTCGCCGATCTTTTCCTCCTGAAAACGGGCGTTGCCGAGATTGTACCAGAGCTGGCTGTCCTCCAGGCCGGAGTCCGCCAGGTCCTGCCACTGTGCCGCTGCATGAGAAAACTGCCCGGCCTCGTATCGTTCGGCGGCCTCCAACATTGACTCTTCCGTATCGGCCATTACAGGGAAGGCAAGAAGGAGTAGAAGGAGGACGCTCAGGGGAAGGGAAGATCGCTTCCGTGTCTTTTCAAGACGGGACAGAAGGAGCTCGGCTCGTTGCAGAAGTTCCCCCTGCAACTGCTCCCGGTCGCCGGGGGCGAAACGCGCGAAATCACAGTCGCCGAGGAGGGACCGGAAAGTCTCACAATCTTCGTGGGAGACGCCGCTTTCAGCAAGAGCGTTCAGGGAGTCTTCGTCGTTTCTGTAGGAAGCCAGGCGATCGCGCAGGTAGTTCCGAAGCCCGAGGGACAGGGCGGAGGTGAAGTTCCCGGAATCGCCTTGCGAGAGAGCCTTTTTCGCATCTCTCAGATGCTTCCGGGCCATGCGCCCGGCCCTGCGGGAGCGGTAGCCCGCAAGATCGCCTTCCATCGCATCCTTCCTCTTTCTCCAGATCCAGGCAGAAGCGAGAAGGGGCCAGGGCAGGGCGAGAAGAGTCCAGAACGCAGCAGAGCGGGGGAAGCGCTGACCGTCTCCGGCAAGAAGGGGAACCGTTCGAATGTGGTGAATACTGCGCCCCAGGACTTCCGCGCGATTGCGGTCCAGATCCGAGAAGACCAGGGGTTTTGCCTCCGGTGCGCTCGAAGGGGCGACCACAAGTGACAGGGGAGGAGTGCGCGCGACCTCGTATTTCCCACTCTCCGGATTGAACCAGGGATAATCGATTCCCGGGATTTCCACCCTTCCCTCTGACTGCGGGACGAGAACCCAGGTAAAGACCTTTTCCACATAGATTCCCTCTGCATCGACATTCTGAACGCTTTGCAGGTCGGACTCGTACTCCCGAAAACTCTTGCCCGGGGAGAGTTTTGGAGCGGCAAAGGCCCGCGGGTTGCCCTGTCCGCTGAGGCGCAGCGTCAGGGTGAAGGGTTGGCCTACTTCATAGGGCCCCGGCTCGATGTCCGCATGAAACCGGAGATTGTGGGCCACCGTGCCGAGAAAGCCTGCGGGCTTGCCTTCTTCTGGAAGAGGAAGCACCCGGATTTCCAGGGCCTCGCTTTGAAGCACCCGATCCCTTCCCCCGGCTCTTCCGAAACCGAAGGAAAAGAAATCATCCCGGCGCGGGTCATAGATGCTGGCCCGAAGGGTCGCAGGACCGATCTGGAGGGTCCCGGACTCCTGGGGAAAGAGAGCGGCTCGCAGTTCAGTGACCGCATAGTCGCGTCCCTCCCGCTTGCGGAAGCCGCTGATTTCGTCCCCGAGAGCTTCCTTCCAGAAGCCTCCGGTCTCGGGTTCTTCGTACTGGGGCGTGCCCCGGAAGCGGAGCCTCGTGTCCCGATACAGGGCGAAGTGGTGGATGAGCTGTTCTCCCACCCAGACCTCTTCCTCGTCACACCAGCTGCGGATGAAGATCTGGCCCCGCTCCGGGGAGACCCTTCTTCCGGGTTCTCCTGCAATCGGTCGGGAGGGCTGCCCCGAGGAATGGACCTTCAGTTTCAGGGCCTTGCTGTAGTGGGTCTTCTTCTTGACCTTCACCGCAATGGGCGGGATCTCCAGAGGCCCGGTGTCGCGTGCAATCAACTGGTAGTGAAAGATCTTCTCGTTCCGGCTCTCCCCGTTGATGTAGCTGAAATTACTGGAACTGGAGGTTCCGACCAGGGTGAGGGACTCCAGATCCGGAAAAGCCGGAGCCTGAATGCCCCGAAGAGGGCCGACCACGGAGATCGTCAGGGTGAAACTCTCGCCGCGGACGATGTTCTCCCGGTCCAGCTTCGTGCTGACTTCCACCCCGGCCAGCGCGGGCAGCGAAAACAGGGCGAAGAGGATGAGTTTTCGAAGAGTCATCTACCAGTCCTTCTCCACATCCCTTTGCTCGGGGATGGCCTGCTTGGCTCGCGCTTCCTGCAATTCCTTTTCCTCTTCCTGCATGGCATCAAGGAGACGCTTTGCGTCTTCCTCGCTCATCCCGGATTCCTCGCTACGGGGAGCCTGTTCCTGTTGCTCCTGCTCCTGATCTTCCTGCTCCCCCTGCTCGGGCTTCTCCTTCTGATCTTCGGAAGAATCCCCGGGATCCTGATTGTCGGGAGAGTCCTGCTCCTGAGACTCCTCGTTTTCCTGTTCCTGCTCCTGATCCTCCGAGTCTTCTTCGCTCTGCTCTTCCTGCTGCATCTGCTTCAGAAGGAACTCGATATTGTGCTTGGCGTCCCGGTCATCGGGTCTTAGAAGCAGGCTCTGCGCGTATTGCTGAAGAGCCGCCTCGGTCTGTCCTGCGGCAGCCAGAGTGTTTCCCAGATCGTAGTGGATGCGCGCTTTTTCGTCCCGGTCTTTCGCATAACGAAGAGCCTGATGATAGGCGAGCAGTGCTTCCTCGCCTTTGCCGGAGCGAGCCAGGGCACCGGCAAGATTCCGCTGGAGAACCCCGTTTTCAGGATGACGAAGGGCGATCTGGCTCAAGTGCCCGGCGGCCTGCTCAAATTGTCCCTCCTCGATCATCCCCCGGGCCTCTTCGTGCTGCCCCGCTGCCTTCAGGGGCAGCTTTCCGGCAAGCGCCGCTGTGGAAAGAAGAAGGATGAGGACTAATAGCGACCGGACCATTTTTCCTCCTCTTTTCGTTTTCCGGGAAGCAGGGCCTCGAAACCGAGAGCCAGGAAGGCCAGTCCCGCAAACCAGGCCATACGCTCAATGGGCTTGCGGCTTTCCCTTCCCCCCAGTTCCCGGGTCTCCATTCCGAGAACCGTCTCGCGAAGATGCTCCAGGTCCAGTCTTCCTCCCCCGGACTCGTAGTAAGCGCCGCCGGTGAGTGCGGCGACTTTCTGCAGGATTCCCGAATCCAGCCTGCTGAAGACAGGACGCCCGTCCCGGTCGCGCAGGTTTTCCTTCAGTATGCCGCTCTGCTCTTCCCGCAGGGGAATGGTATGACCCTCTTTTGTGCCGACACCGATGGTGAAAATGACCACGCCCTCTTTTTCAGCCTCGCGCGCGGCTTTCAGGGCATCGCCCTCGTGCCCTTCTCCGTCGGTGAGCAGGACCAGTACCTTGTAACGGCGTTCATCTCCGGGGAAGGTGGCGGCTGCTCGTCGAATGGCTGTTTCGAGATTGGTTCCCGGCACCGGAATGCTGCCCACCCGGATTCCATCGAGAAAGATGCTGGCCGCAGAGGTATCGAGAGTCAGGGGCATGTTCGTGAAACTCTCTCCGGCAAAGCTCAGGAGCCCGATCCGGTTTCCGCGGAGCATGCGGAAGAGTTCCTCGATCTCCCGTTTTGCCGCCTGCAGGCGATTGGGGCGAAGATCCTCAGCCAGCATGCTACGACTGGTGTCCAGGGCAACGATGACATCCAGTCCCCGGCGCTTGACCTCCGCAAGTTCACTTCCGATCTGGGGACGCGGAAGGGCCAGAAGGAGGGCCGCCAGTCCGAGCAGGATCAGAAAGCTCTTTTGCCGCCTTCGGGAAACAGAGTAGCCGCTGACAAGGCGATGAAACATGGGCGTGGACAGAAACTTCTCTCGCAGGCGCTCCTGCCTGCGGCTCGCCCAGAGGACGAGAAGAAAGGCCAGGGGCCAGAGGCCGAGAAGCCAGAGGAAACGAGGATCTCCGAAACTCATGGCAGACCTCTCAGAATCCAGCGGGAGAACAGAATCTCCAGAAGGAAGAAAAGGAGAGCTGGAAGAAGGAAGAGCAGTCCTGCTTCCCGATAGTCCACTCTCTCGATACTTTCGATCTCGCTTTTCTCCAGTTCATCGATTTCTGCGTAGATCTCCGCAAGGGAGCCTTCGCGGTCGGCCCGGAAGTACTGTCCCTTGCCAAGTCGGGCGACCTCGCGAAGAGTCTCTTCATCCAGGTTGGTTTCCATGTACTGGTATCGGCGTCCGAAGAAAGGATCGTCCACGGGATAGGGAACCTTGCCCTCCTTGCCCATGCCGATGGTGTAGATCCTGATCCCGAGAGCGGCCGCCGCCTTCGATGCGCTCAAGGGGTCGATCTTGCCGGCATTGTTGTCGCCATCGGTCAGAAGCACGAGCACCCGGCTTTCCGCCTCGCTCTCCCGGAGACGGTTTGCAGCGGTGGCGATGGCACTGCCAATGGCAGTGCCGTCCTCGATCAGTCCCATTTCCAGTTCCAGCAGAAACTCATCGAGAAGATCGTGGTCCAGAGTCAGGGGGCACTGCGTATAGGCATCATGCGCGAAGATCACCAGGCCGATCCGGTCCTGGGGACGCTTGCGAACAAAGGCCCGTGCCTGCTCCCGGGCTTCCTCCAGCCGGTTCTTGGGGCGAAAATCCTCTCCCCGCATGGAAGTCGAAAGGTCAAGAGCCAGAATGATGTCCACGCCCTCGCTGAGGATTTCCTGTTCATGGGTTCCCGACTGCGGCCTTGCGATGGCGAAGACCAGCAGAACCATCACCAGCATGCGCAGAACCCGGGGAAGTCGCCGCAAGCGGGCACGGCCCTGCCCGGCAATCCTCCGGTGAATCCGGGTGTCCGAGATGCGGAGGCGAAGGCTCTCGACCGGGCGAATCCGCCAGCGCCATACAAGGGCCAGGGGCAACAGCAAGAGGAGAAGGAGAAAGAGCGGATGGACAAAGCGTTCAATCATGAGGATTCCTCCCCGAAGCGGCTTGCCCGAACGAATCCGCGCGCGGAGGAGAGAGCCTTCCGGCACTCCTCCTCCCGGCTCTTTCCCTGTGCGTATTTCACGAGATCGGCATTCTCCAGAAGCTGGGACAGGTCCTCCTGCCAGGCGGTGTCCAGAGAGATCCTTTTCAGACCGAGCAGAATCTCCTCCTGCGTCCAGTCGGAAAAGGGAAGCCCGTAGCGGCGATGCAGATATCGCCGGAGAATCAGGGAGAGTTGACTGTGAAAGGCGTGGAAGGCCTGACGGGCGGGCATGTCTTTTTCTTCCAGCACCCGCAGGCTTGCCATGGCCTCCTCATCGGGAGAAATCCGGGGAAGCTCGGCAAGAGGTCGTTCCCGCCTGCGTAAACGAAGCAGGAGCCAGATTGCGAAGACCAGCAGCGCAAGAGCCGGGAGTCCCCAACTGAGAAGAGGTTTTAGCCAGTTGCCCCGAATGCGGCCGGCTTCTTTCCAGTCCCGCAGAGCCGCGCTGTCGGGACCCGTACTCAGTACGGACTGGCAGGACAGAAGCAGGGCGGCCGACAAGAGTTCCCGCTCTTTGCCCTCGTATTGATAGCGAAGAATCGGCCCGGCAATGGAGAAGGTGTCGGGGGCAAAGGTGCTGAAGGCCAGGTTCAGGCGCAGGGTGTCCTGTTCCTGTCCGAAGAGGCTGTCTATTCGAAGGAAGTCCTGTATGTTCAGGGTGTCGGCCAGTTCCCCCTCTGTCTCCGGATTCCAGAGGGGCAGAATCTGTGCCGGAGGTGCCGGCCAGTCGATTGCCAGCGCTTCGGCGCCCTCTTCCAGCACAAAGGTCCAGCGCAGAAGATTCGGGTCGCCGATCGTTTGCAGGTCTTTCTCCAGATAACTCTCGACGGAAGCAGCCATGTCGCGGCGAAGTTCCCTGCGGGGGCGGGCTGCGCCACAGAGTTCCTCAATCGACTTTTCTTCCAGAGTCTTCAGGGCAGCCCGGGGAAATACGGGAAGCCCCTGCTCTGCCGCTGCTCCCGGATTGCCGGAGAAGGGTGTGGCAGCGGGGGTCTGCGCTCCCGATGTAGACTGAAGAAGGGCGAGGATGAAGAGGGCCAGTGGCGCCGTTCGACGGAAACCCCGGGCAAGACGCTTCATCCGGCGGCGAAAGAATTGAACCAGGGGACTGACAAACTCCTGCTGCACATCGAGGCGGATTTCATCGACCGCGTTCCGGCTGAGAAGGCGGCTGACATCCCGCTCGCGCCGTGCGGCATCCGAATGAAAACGGCTTCGCAAGCGGTCGCTGGAACTGTCCACCCAGCATTCCTCGCCGGTTTCAACGTCCTTCAGGCGAAGCAGCCCTGCATCGGGCAAATGGCATTCCAGGGAGTCATAGAGGTGCAGTGCAATCAGGTCGTGGCGTCGCGCGCTCAGGCGCAGGGCAGTTTCGTAACCTTCATCCATGAAGTCGCTGAGAAGAAAAACCACGGCCTTGCGCTTGAGCAGGTGGCTGAGGGTTTCCAGAGCATTGCCCAGATCCGTGCCCCGGCCCTCTGGCTGGAAATAGAGGAGTTCCCGGACGATTCGAAGAACATGGCGGCGGCCCTTGGAGGGGGGGATGTATTTTTCGACCCGGTCCGTGAAGATCAGGCATCCGACCTTGTCCTGATTGCGAATCGCGCTGAAGGCGAGAACGCTGGCCACTTCTGCGATGACCTCGCTTTTCATGCGATCGCCACTGCCAAAAAGCCCGCTGGCCGAAGCGTCCACGGCCAGCATGACCGTCAGTTCCCGTTCTTCCCGGTAGCGTTTTACAAAGGGGCGGCCCATGCGGGCGGTGACATTCCAGTCGATGCTCCGGATCTCGTCGCCGGGGCTGTATTCTCGCACCTCGTCGAATTCCATTCCGCTTCCCTTGAAGACGGAATGGTACTCGCCCCCGAAAAGATCCTCCACCAGGTGCCGTGTGGACAGTTCTATCCGGCGTACCTTCTTGAGAATCTCGGGCGGAATGAAATCCTGTTCTGCCATGCCTAGGGCAACTCCACCGCATCAAAGAGACGAAGGACGACCGCATCGCTGTCGAGTTCTTCGGCCTCGGCCTCGTAGCTGACGATGATCCGGTGGCGAAGGACATCGAGCCCGACCTTCTTGACATCCTCGGGCGTGACATAACCGCGACCCCGCAGGAAGGCATGGGCTCTGGCGGCCTGGGCGAGGTAGATCGTGGCCCGGGGGCTGGCTCCGTAGCTGATCAGCTGGCCGAGGCCCACGGATTCCGGTTCCCGGGTGGCAAAGACCAGTGCAATGATGTAGTCGAGAACCTTCTCATCCATGTAGATTTCATGGATGAGTTTGCGGGCCTCCTCGATACGGGCCGTCTCGATGACGGCATTGACCCGGGGGCTTTCCATTCCGCCCATCCTTTGCAGGATTTCCTTTTCCTCGGCCCGGTCCGGGTAGCCGACCCGCACTTTCAGCATGAAGCGATCCACCTGGGCCTCGGGCAGGGGGTAGGTTCCTTCCTGTTCAATCGGGTTTTGAGTGGCCAGCACCAGAAAGGGCTCGGGAAGAGCATGGGTCTCGCCGCCGAGGGTGACCTGATGCTCCTGCATGGCTTCGAGCAGGGCACTCTGAACCTTGGCCGGCGCGCGGTTGATTTCGTCGGCGAGAATGAAATTGGCAAAGACCGGGCCCTTGCGGGTACGGAAGTCCCCGGTCTTGGGGTCATAGATCTGGGTGCCCAGAAGGTCGGCGGGAAGAAGATCCGGGGTGAACTGGATTCTGCGGTAGTCCGCTTTCACGGCACCGGCGAGACTGCTCACGGCCAGGGTCTTGGCAAGACCGGGCAGACCTTCGAGAAGGACATGCCCCCGGCAGAGCAGGCCAATCAGGAGGCGGTCTACCAGATACTGCTGACCGACGATGACCCGGGACACTTCCTCCCGGATTTCCCGGACAAAGTGGCTCTCCCGCTCTACCCTTTCATTGAGTTCGTCGACATTGTAATGGGTTTCCATCGGGCAAATTCTCCTTGCTGGGTCATTTTCGGGACAAAATCAGCCATGCTTATATGCTCGAAAGGCGACTCGGGTTCCGGTTTTATATAGCAAAGCCTTTCGACACGGGCAAGCCCTTGAAAAGTCGGGGCTTGGAAAAAAACCGCTTTTTTGCCTGCGTCTGAATTAGGTTATGGATTATCGGGAAACATTTATCTTTCTGGCAAATAAGGTGAAGGAGTTCGCAAGCCCCAATTATCAGGACACTTGGGAATGGCGATACCCTTTTTCAGTAGCCCGGAAAATTCCCTGAAAAAACCCTTGTGATGAAGGTCGCCCCCTTAGTAGTTTGACCTTGCCAAAGCATGAAGGAATGATAAATGATGCCCGAAAAGACCCTCAGCGCCCTCGAGAATCTGGACTCCAGCAACTTCGATGAAATCGTAGGTGGCGGAAAAACCCCTGTCATTGTTGACTTTTGGGCCGATTGGTGCGTCCCCTGCAGGACCATTGAGCCGATGCTGGAAGAAATCAGCGACCTGATGGGAGACAAGCTCCGATTTGCCAAGGTCAATGTGGATGAGTCCCGTGACCTGGCGATCCGCTACCGTGTCCAGAGCCTTCCCACGCTCCTGGTCTTCCAGGATGGACGCCCTGTGGACACGATTACCGGCGTTCCGCCCCGATACAGCCTGATCAGTCGTCTGGAAAAACATTTGTAGGGGAATTTTCCGCTTAATTCTTGTCAGATTGCAAGAAAATGCTCCGGTCCCCTGGGCCGGTTTTTTTAGGCTTCTCCCGGCCCGGTTACCAAAAACACCCGAGCCGCTTGTCTCTCCGGCGGAAAACTGCTAGACCATCGGGAGTCCCAAGCCTTCGAGAGAGTCATGTTTTCTATCTATTCCCGTTTGCTCGGAAATCTGCGACCCTATCGGGGTCGTGTTCTTCTGGCGGCCCTCTCCATTCTTCTCTTTGCCCTGATGAACGGCAGTTCCCTGACTCTGGTGGTGCCCTTTCTGGACAACCTCTTTCAGGAAGAGGCCGTGACCATAGAACTTCCCGCCCCGGCCGGGGAAGACGCTTCCTGGCTGGAGAAGGCATCGGTGAGAAAAGACCGGATTCTGGGCAGTGCCCGTCTCTGGCTGGACCGGGGCGAGCGCTCCGAGAGGCTGTTTCGGGGGCTCTGGGTGATCCTGCTTGCCTACTTCCTGAAGAATCTCTTCGACTACCTGCAGGCTTTTCTTGTCCATCTGCTCGAACAAAGAAGCCTCTACGATATTCGGGGTCGACTTTTTGCCCACCTTCAGACCCTGCCCCTTGCCTGGCATCAGGATCACCCGAGCGGCAGTCTGGTCAGCCGCGTGGTGAATGATGTGAACACCCTGCGGGGAGCCCTCGTGGGCGCACCCGCTGTGTTCTTCCGCAATTTGCTGGTGATTTTCGTGGGCCTGACCATCATTTTTGCCATCAGTTGGCGTCTGGCGCTTCTGACCTTCCTGATTGTGCCGGTCAATGCCTTTCTCCTGCGCTTTCTGGGCCGTCTCCTTCGTCGTGACGGAACAAGGATCCAGGAGCGAATGGCTGACATGGCTTCGGCAATCGGGGAAACCCTGGTCGGGGTCCGGGTGGTCAAGGCCTTCGGCCGTGAGGAATACGAAGAGAAGCGCTTTGACCGTTTCAATCTGGATTACTATCGCCGCGCCCTGCGGCTTCGAGCTCTCGGTGCCCTGAATGCGCCCCTGAGCGAGATTCTGGGAAGCCTCTCCGTGGTGCTGATTGTCGGTTACGGGGGGATTCAGGTCCTTGCCGGGAATCTGGAAGCCAGCCATCTGGTGCTCTTTGTGGTGGCGGTTCTCAGCATTGTCGGCCCTCTTCGGAGAATCAGCGACCTGAACCAGTTCGTCCAGGAAGGTGCGGCGGCGGGAGAGAGAATCTTCGAGGTTCTCGATGCCCCCGACGAGCGCAGGATGCTGGACGAGGGAACCCGGCCCGGAGCCCTGAAGGAGTCCATTCAATTTGAGGGTCTGGGCTTTTCCTATCGGGAAGGGCACCCCGTTCTTCAGGATCTGGACTTTTCTCTTCCCCGGGGGAAGGTGCTGGCTCTCGTGGGGCCGAGTGGGGCGGGGAAAAGCACGGTGGCCGATCTGCTGGCCCGATTCCGGGATCCCGTTCAGGGCAGGATCCTCATGGATGGCATCGACATCGAGGGTTTCCGCCTCTCTGACTGGCGGAACAAGTTCGGCATTGTCACCCAGGATGTCATTCTCTTTAATGACACGATCCTGAACAACATCGCCTACGGTCGTCCCGGCGCGAGTCGCGAAGAAGTGGAAGCGGCGGCGAAGATGGCCCGCGCCCATGATTTCATTCTGGAAGCTCCCGAAGGCTACGATACGGTGATCGGGGAGCGGGGACTGCAACTCTCCGGCGGGCAGCGACAGCGACTGGCCATTGCCCGCGCCCTGCTGAAGGATCCCGAGATTCTCATCTTCGACGAGGCGACCAGTTCCCTGGATACGAAGAGCGAGGCCCTGGTGCAGGAGGCCATCGAGGGACTGATGAAAGAAAGAACCAGTCTGGTGATTGCCCACCGGCTTTCGACCGTCCGCAGGGCGGATCGGATTCTGGTTCTCGAGGGAGGACGCAAGGCGGAAGAGGGAAGCCATGAGGAGCTCATGGACTCCGGGAAGCTGTATCGACAGCTCCATGACTTGCAATTACGTGAACCGGAAGAGCCGGAAGCCTTGCGAAAGGGCGAAGCGAAGCTAGATTAGGGGCAATGAAACCCCAAGGAGGATGATGAGCGAGATGAATGATCTGACCCGTCGTGTCGAGCAGGCTCTGGACCTGATTCGCCCCGCCCTGCAGATGGATGGCGGCAATGTGGACCTGGTCGAAGTGACCGATGAGGGAGTCGTCCGGGTTCGCCTGGTGGGCGCCTGCGCCGGTTGTCCCTCGAGTAACATCACTCTTCAGGCCGGCATCGAAGCCACCCTGAAAGAGCATGTCCCGGAAGTGACCCGGGTGGAGAATGTCCCAGCCTTTTTCTAGAGGGAACTTCTTCTCCCAGCAAGACATAGGAAGCGGGGGTTTTCGCGGTGGACTTTCCTAAAAGCCGCCGCTAGACTGGTATGGAAATGCGGCTTCACAAGCCATGAGCCCATTGGGAGGCAGAATGAGACACAGTAGCACCTTGATGATCCTGAGCATCCTCTTGCTCCCGGTACTCGCCCTGGCCGTGGATACTTGGGAGCCTTACCCGAAGGGTCTAAGCGGTTTTGAAGTCTTCGGGTCCCGCGCCAATTTCGGCGCATCGGAAGAACTGCCCCGTGACTATTTCCTTTTCACCGGACCCAGCTACGGCCTGAACGAGAGTTTTCATCTCTCCGCCTTCACGGGCGGGATCCTGAGCGAGGGCTTCGACACCTATGATGACTTTCTCAGTCTAGTTCTCTTCGGCAACCTCTACGGAGGCTTTACGAATCCCCTGAAGCTGGATGCTTGGTATCAGGCCGATGTTTTCGGCCCCTGGATTGACGGAACAGCCCACACGGTGGGACTGGAGCTGAACCTGGACGGCGAGAAGGCCGGTGCCTATACCCGTCCCCAGATGACCTGGTATCGCGGCGAGGTCGGCCTTCCCAACGGTCACCTCAGTTCGCTCTTTGGCATCTATTACAAGGTTTGCCGGAATGCCGAAATCCTCTTCGATGTCACGGCGGATGCTGAAGACGGAAGCCTGATGCACACTTCCACGGCTCTGGGTCTGAATCGCATCCTCAATGACAAGTTGGAACTGATTCTGGAAGCCCGGACACAGGAACCCGCCGAGGGTGAGGATCGTGTCTGGGACCTGACTCTCGGAGTGGTGGCGGTCTGGTAGGGTGAGCTCCGGCGAGCAGAAGAGCAAGCTCCGGAGCATGCTCCAGGACACGATCTATGTGTTCCTGGGTACCTACGGCTCCCAGTTTCTTTCGCTCTTTATTTCCATTGTTCTGGCTCGCAAGCTCAGCACCGAGAACTACGGAGTCTATAGCGTTGTCCTTGCAACCTACATGCAGGGAACAATGATTCTCTCTCTTGGAATCCAGCCCATTGTTCAACGATACCTTCCCGAGTTTCTCGGGACGAAGAACCGCAGCGCCGTCCTGAAAATTCAGTGGCTTGGAGCCTTGAGCCATGTTTTCACCGGCGCCCTTCTGGTCTATCTCTGCTGGCTCTTTCGGGATGCCCTCTCTTCCTGGCTGAACATCCCGCAGTTCATCAGCCTTCTGCCCTTCTTCCTGTTCTTTACGATTTTCAAGGTCGAAGCGAACATCCTCGAAGAGATGCTCACGGCGCACCGGGCCCAGAAGTATCGCAACTTCGTGCTGGTCGGGTTTCAGGCATTGAAACTGTTTCTCTTTCTCTGGTTTCTTCCCGAAGAGGGTCCGATTCCCCGCGCAGGAACTCTGGAGAGGCTCTTTACCTTTCTGGCTATCAGTAACCTCGCCCTGATGCTGGCTTTTCTGGCACGGATTCTGGGCCTGAGCCGGAATCTGGAGGATGAGTCAGCGGAGCAGGTTCAGTACAAGCGGCTCTTTCGCTTCGGGCTCCTGCAATATGCAAGCAGCCTGACCCTGATCGCGCTGTACAAGGATATCGACACCTGGATCATCAGTCACTTTCAGGGCGTGGAAGAGGCTGGAGTTTACCGCTTCGCAACCTCTGCGGTTACGGCTCTTGTAACCCTGGTTCCCATGCACCTTTTGCTGAGGGTCATTATTCCCGTTTATGTAAAGGAGTACACCGAGAGGAAGGACAAGAACCAACTGGTCAAGGTCTTTCGTTTTTACAACAAGGTGGTAACGAGTTTCATTGTCCCCCTGCTCATTGGAGCACTTCTTCTCGCTACTCCGATCATCAGCATTATTTTCGATCCGAAGTGGTTGCCGGCGGTTCTTCCCTTCCGCATCTACTTCCTTGCGATGTTCATGACGCATTACCTGAACACCATGAGCTTCCTTCCCCTGATCCTCGAAAAACCGGAGATCACCCTCTTTAGCAGGATTTTCCTGATCTATAACATCATCCTGGATTTCATCCTGATTCCCATGGAAGGTCCCTTTGGGGGTGCGGTTGGCGCAGCGCTGGCTACCGGAAGCGCTCTGGTTTTCGGTTACCTTCTGAGCTACACGATTCTAAAACGGCACATTGCCGTTCGTTTTCCCTGGATGGCCAATCTGAAGGTTCTGATCTATGGCACTGTCATGGGAGTGGCGGTCTGGCTCTTACTGGAGAGGGTGGAGGGTATCCTGTCTCTGCTCGGAGTCGTAGCTCTGGGTGCCCTGGTTTATCTCTTCCTGGCCTGGCGTTTTCCGGTTTTCAATACGGAAGAGCGTGAGCGCTTCAACATCGCGCTGGGAAGAAAGATCTTCAGGACCTGATTTTCCTCGCGGAGATAATCGTCGCCGGTGAGTCTTTGGTCCGATCATCCCCCTTCCAGTTTCCATAGACGCCTTCAATTTCCAGATGCACTTCTCTCATGGTCGGCTCCAGTTCCGCGAGTCGCCAGGGGCGTAGGGGGAAGCGATCCTCAATCTTCAGATTCTCTCCCTCAAGCAAGAGGTGAAACTCCAGAAGGTCTTCGCCGAAGGCATAGGCGCGATGGAAGCGTAGCTCGCGGCCAGCGGAATCGACGATGTCACGAGGCTCGAAGGGATTCTTCTTTTCCCGGAGGACTTTCTCGAAGTGGACCATCTGCAGGAGCAGAAGCCCGTCGGGGCGAAGGGCTCCCGAGAGGGCTTCAAGTCCGGTCTTCAGGGAAGGGTGGTCCAGAAGATGGGCCAGCGTGTTTCCCAGACAGAGAACGGCATCGAAGGGAGCTTCTTCCAGTTCGGCAGAATGCTCCAGGCCGAGAGTATGAACCCGCCCCCTGTCTCCCAGGCGCTCATTCGCTCGCAGTGCCATGGCCGCTTCCGGCTCGAGCCCGGTCACAGCAAATTCCTGTTCTGCGAGAATCTCCAGATGCCGACCCGTGCCACAGCCTGCATCGAGCAGATGATGGCAATCGGAGTCGGAGAGTTTCTGAATCAGGAATGCCGCCTGCTCTTCGCTGGGGGGAAAGAGCAGGTCATAGAAGGGGGCGAGTTCAGAGTAGACAGCCATGGATGGTAATGTAGTCGCCGGGAGGAAGGATACAAGCATTCACTTGGCTTCCTGCAAGATCCTGCTACCCTGCCCTGGGGAGGTCTTCGTGAAGAAAGAAGTAGCATTCGTCGATCAGGAGTCCCTTCGAAGACTCTGGTTCTACCGGCAGGGCTTGACGAAACCTCGTTCCCGAAAACTCACCGCCCGCAGTTTCGTGGAGCATCTGGAGCGTTGTGGCGGGCTGCAACTCGACAGCGTCAATGTTCTGGATCGCGCTCACTACCTGACTCTCTGGAGTCGCTTCGGTGCCTACGACCGAGCCAGGCTCGACTCCCTGGCCTGGGAGAGCGGCCTTGCGCATGAGTTCTGGGGACATGCGGCCTGTCTGCTTCCCATGAGGCAGCTTCCCAACACTCTTCGCAGCAACTGCGCCTTCAATCCAACGAGCGAGTGGTGGAATGAAAGAAGACCGTCTGCCGCCGTCTTGCGAAGGGTGCGCGAGAGGATTCGGAGGGAAGGGGCTCTGGAGAGCGCTGATTTCAAATCCTCGGATCGGACCGCGGCCTGGTGGGGTTGGAAAGAGGAGAAAATGGCGCTGGAGTGGCTCTGGTGGAAGGGCGCTATCGCCATCCGCAATCGAAGGCATTTCCGGCGACTCTATGACCTCTCAGAGCGTGTGTATCCGGACTCCCGTCCGGCCAGCAGGAGAGAGTGGGAGGATTCCTGGCTCTTTCTTGGTCTCTCTGGAAACGGGATCGCCAGTGAGCGACACTTGGTGGACTACATGACTTCTCCCCGTCTGAAAGCCGCCGAGAGAAGGAAGGTCATCGACAGGGCCCTGAGGGCGAAAGACATCGTGGAAGTTCGCGTGGAAGGTTTTGAGGAAGCCTTCTATGCACGGCCGGAAAGTCTTCGGCAGCTCGGTCGCTTGCCCGAGCCACGGGGAACGACACTCCTTTGTCCCTTCGACTCCTTTCTCTGGCAGAGAGATCGCGCCGAAGACCTTCTGGGCTTCCGCTACCGAATTGAAATCTATGTGCCCGCGCCGAAACGACACTATGGCTACTATGTACTTCCCATTCTCCACCACGGGAATCTGGTCGGCCGCGTGGACCCCAAGTTCGATCGAAAGAAGGGGGAACTGATTCTTCACAGCATTCATCTGGAAGAGGGCTTCCGTCCTTCTTCCGAATTCCGCACTGCCATGGCCGATACCATTGCCGACCTTGCCCGATTTCTGGGAGCGGGCAAGGTGTGTGCGCCCCGTGGCTGGAAGAAGCATCTGGAGTAATGGCACAGTCTCTGCAGTGCCCGCAGTGAAGAAAAACCGGAGGTGTACAATGAGAGTCCTGAAAACACTAAGCCCCTTCCTCTTGGCCCTGTTTCTGGGCGGATGCAGCACGGTGGCCTATGTCCCTGCGACCCCGCCATCGGCCAAGGTGGAAGTTCGCACTGCCCGTCCCGGCCCGCGCCATGTCTGGGTCAAGGGTCACTGGAAGTGGAACGGTCACCGCTATGTCTGGGTCAAGGGCCACTGGGTGAAGGGCAAGCGAAATGCCCGATGGCTTGCCGGTCATTGGAAAAACACACCGCGCGGCCACGTCTGGGTGCCTGGACACTGGAAACGCTAGCTCGGTGTGGGCCCGCCGGTTTCTTGACTCCGGCGGGTTCTTTTTCTATTCTGCCATTGGTTCCGAGCTGAACAGCCTTCCTGCTCATGCATAAGGCTTGAAGCCGACAGGGCGAGCCGGGAAACGGGTTCGCCTCCCGCAATGGAAAGGAGCCCATGCAGCCTCTTGTGGATCCCTTTGAACGACGAATTCGCTATCTGCGGGTATCGGTGACTCCCTATTGCAATTTTCGCTGCAGCTATTGCCAGCCCGAGGGTCCGGTGCTTGATGAGCATCATCGCGAGGAACTTTCTCCTTTGGAACTGGAAAAGATCCTGTCCCTTTTTGCGCGACTCGGTGTCGAAAAGGTGCGGCTCACCGGCGGCGAACCGACCCTGAGAAAAGATCTGGAAGAAATGGTAAGACGGATTACCTCGATTCCGGGAATCCGGGAAGTGACTCTCTCCACGCATGGTCTCTATCTCGATGAGAGGTCCGCAAGCCTTGCGGAGGCCGGCCTTTCGAGGATCAATGTCAGTCTTGATACGCTTCGTCCGGAGCGTTTTGCACGGATTTCGGGGCGCGACGAATTGCCACGGGTCTTGAGAGGAATCACGGCGGCACAGAAGGCCGGCCTCACGCCCATCAAGCTCAACGTGGTTCCCCTGCGAGGCTTCAATGAAGATGAACTGGGCGATTTCCTCGAATATTCGGCCCGGGAGAATCTGCATCTGCGTTTCATTGCCCTTATGCAACTCGGTGTTGCCAAAGAACTCTATCGCAAGAGCCATCTCTCACTGGAGGAGTTACAGGAACGACTTTCGAGTTTCGGAGACTGGGAAGAGCAGCGCCGAGGAGAGAGCGACGGCCCGGCTCGACTTCTGCGCCGACGCTCGGACGGGCTTCGTGTCGGACTGATCGATCCTCTTTCGAAGAACTTCTGTCAGGATTGCAACCGCCTTCGATTGACGCATCGTGGCGAAGTCCGGAACTGTCTCTTCGGGGAAGGGATTGTGGCCCTGCGTCCCCTGCTGCAGCGCCCCGACTGGGAGAGCGCTCTGGAGGAACTGCTTCGCAAGACTCTTCTGCAGAAGCCGGAGAAACATCGACTGGAACATTGTGACGACGGGGGACTCTATTCCCTGGCGAAGGTGGGGGGATAGCATGATCGTGGAATCCTTGTGCGTGGGGCCTTTTCAGGAGAACACCTGGCTAGTCGGGGACGAGAACAGTGGCGATGCCTTTGTGATCGACCCGGGCGGGGAGAACGAGAAGCTTCTGGCCCTGGTCCGGGAGAAGGGACTGAAGCTTACTGCGATCGTCAACACGCACGGGCATGTGGACCATGTCATGGGGGCTGCCGAGTTGCAGGACATGACCGACATTCCTTTTCGCCTGCACGAGGCTGACCGTTTTCTGCTCGACCACCTGGAGCAGATCTGCGGCCTTTACGGACTGGAGCCCGTAAAGGCTCCCCGTCTGGAGAATCCCCTGAAGGATGGCGAGATCCTGAAACTGGGGGACGAGGAGGTGGAGGTTATCCATACTCCAGGTCACAGCCCCGGAGGGGTTTGCCTGAAAGCCGGCAACCATCTCTTTGCCGGGGACACGCTCTTTTCCGGTTCCATCGGTCGCACGGATCTTCCCGGCGGCGATCAGGACCTGCTTCTTTCCTCCATTCGCGAACGCCTTTTCGAAGCTCTTCCTGCGGGAATGATCGTCCATTGCGGCCATGGAGCCGACACTTCCCTTGCCGAAGAGGCTGCCAGTAACCCTTTCCTGCGCTGAGTGAGCCTCCTAATTTCTGGTTATTGAACATGCTACCGTGCTATAATGGTGTGGTCCCGCGAATCCCCCCATGATTCGCAGTCTCAAGCACTGGAGGTCTCGGGAATGAAATCCCCTGTCTATCGCTTTGTTCTTATTGCACTGATCACGGTCTTTGGAAGTGCCTTTGCCTTCCAGCCCGTAGACCAGAACTCCCTGGAAATCCCCCTTCCCGCCTACGATGACTATGGTTTTTCTTCCTGGCGCAGCGACCAGGGGATTCACGATGTGGAAGCCAGGCTCATTGAGGAGTTTGGCGGAAACTGGCGGGTCTGGAACTGGAATGCGCGAACGAATACGCCGCAGTATTTCTACGGACATTCCACCGCCCTGTTCTCGCCGATTTCCGATGAGATCGTCGCCGAGCAGACGGCCCGCTCCCTCATGTCCTCCCAGTCCGAAGTTTTCCGCACGACGGACAGCGATCTTCTCCTTTCCGCGGTCGAACATGCTCTCGGCAAGTGGGCGGTTCACTTCCAGCAGACCTGGAATGGAATGGAAGTCTGGCAGGGCAAGGCCATGGCTCTCTTTACCGAGGACGGGCGTCTGGTGCTGGCCGGTTCGGATTTCCACTCGGAAATCGATCTTGATCCCAGTCCTGCGATTTCATCCTCACAGGCCGAAGTCATCGCGATTGCCGCTCTTCCCTACGATCCTGCCACGGATCGCATCGACACGGCTCCGGAGCTTCAGGTACTTCCCTATCCGAGAAGTGAGGCGGATGTCAGCTACCATCTGGCCTGGCGCCTTCGGGTTCGCACGGACTCCCCTCTCGGCAACTGGCAGACCTGGGTGGACGCTCACAGTGGCGAGATCCTCTGGCGTAGCAATGAAATCCACTTTGCCTTCTCCGGCGACTCCGAATCCGGAGTTCAGCCGGCAAGCTACTGTGATGGAATCGTAGAGGAGACTGTTCCCTACCTTCGTGTTCAGGGCGGAGGCAGCTCCACGAACACGGACTCGAACGGAAACTGGGTTCTTTCGGCCGGTGGCGGAAGTACGACGGTCACTTCCGATCTCTACGGTCCCTATTGTGACATCACGAACATCGGCGGCGCAGAGGCTTCTTTCTCTGCCACAGCTTATGAGGGAACTCCTCTTACGGTTCACTACGATGACAGCAATGCCCAGCGCGATGAGCGCACCGTCTTTGACGGTGTGAATGACATCCATGATCTCATTGAGATCTTCGACCCCGGTTACGGATACACGAACACCCGGATGAGTGCCTATGTCAGCAGGACCACTGGCTACTGCCCCGGTAATGCCTGGTGGGATGGCACCATCAACTTCTGCGCTGCAGGGGGAAGCTACGCCAACACGGGTGAGATTCAGGGCGTGACCCATCACGAGTTCGGTCATGGCATCCAGGACGACATTCTTGGCTGGCAGGGCGATCAGGGTCTCGGAGAAGGAAACGGCGACATCGCCTCCAACCTTCTTACCTTCGAATCCATCATCGGCCGCGGTTTCTATGTTGGAAACTGCAGTTCCGGGATTCGTGACTCGGACAACAACCTGGTTTACCCGGATGATGTAATCGGCCAGGGAATCCACTATGCGGGCCAGGTGATTGCCGGCTTCCATTGGGACTTTATGGAGCACTTGAAGGCCAGCTATGGCGAATGGGATGGCACGGTGGCGATGGCAGAAAACTGGCACTTCTGTCGCCTTCTGGTTCATCCGACCACGCAGCCGGCCCAGGTTCTGGCCGCCTTCATCGCAGACGATGACGATGGCAACCTGGACAATGGCACTCCTCACTATGATTTCCTCTGCGAAGCGG
Organism: Candidatus Krumholzibacteriia bacterium; assembly: GCA_030748535.1. Taxonomy (NCBI): domain Bacteria; phylum Candidatus Krumholzibacteriota; class Candidatus Krumholzibacteriia; species Candidatus Krumholzibacteriia bacterium. Next base: position 57,187 of record JASMLU010000002.1, on the reverse strand, counting down.
CAGGGAACCATGGCTTTGATTGCCCGGAGATTCTCGTGGGTGTTTTCGTCAACCATGAAACGCATCCCTACTCCGGTGACCAGAGCAGTGGATATGAGATCGCCGGAACGGCCGTCTCTCTTGGTGGAGGCGTGATTGATCCTTCCAGCGCGAAGGTCAACTACCGGGTTGACGGTTCTTCCTTCTCCCAGATTCCGATGTCCCCGACCGGCGGTGCCGATGAGTACTCGGCGATGATCCCGGCCCAGGGCTACGGAAGTGTCGTGGAGTATTACCTGCAAGCTTCCAATGACGGTGGCGATACGGGGACCAGCCCCCGCAATGCCCCGGCGGAGCTTCACTACTTCCAGATCAACAACGAGTTTGTCGACGAAATGGAATTCGACACTGCCTGGCACACCGGCACCCTGACCGAGGAAACCGCTTCGACGGGAACCTGGGAAAGGGCCGACCCCGAGGGAACCAGCTACAGTGGCGACACGGTTCAGCCGGAGAACGACCACACGGCCGCTCCGGGAACCGACTGCTGGGTCACCGGACCCCTGGCAGGAAGCAGTGCCGGAAGCTATGACATCGATGGCGGGCAGACGGTTCTGTATTCACCGCGGGTGGATCTGAACGGCGCCACGGATATCTCGATCAGCTACTGGCGCTACTACACCAACAATCTTGGAAACAACCCCGGCCAGGACTACTGGGTCGTGGAGATTTCCAATGACGGTGGTTCCAGCTGGACGGATGTCGAGAACTCGAATGCTTCGCCGAATGCCTGGGGGCAGGTCGCCTTCGACCTGAATGACTACTTCGCAGTTCCGGGGGTCGTGCAGCTTCGCTTCACGGCGTCGGACGAGGGTAGCGGCTCTCTGGTGGAGGCCCTGGTCGATGACTTTGTTCTCATGGCGACCTTCGACATGACTGGCGCCGATGACGGCATCGCTGTTCAGTTCCTCACGGACCTGAAGCAGAACATGCCCAACCCCTTCAATCCGAGGACCGAGATCCGTTTTGCTCTGGAAACGGCCGGACCGGCGAGGCTCGCGATCTACGATGCGAGCGGTCGCCTGGTGAAGGAACTGATGCAGGGCCGGCAGGAGGCCGGAGAGCATTCCATCATCTGGAATGGTCAGGATCAGAACGGGCAAGCGGTGGGAAGTGGTGTCTACTTCTACCGTCTCGATGCGAATGGAAAGACGCAGAGCAAGAGAATGGTTCTGCTGAAGTAAAGAGACATTCCTCCCCCCTTCGCTTCGGTGAAGGGGGGATTTCTTTTGGCAGTCCGGTTTTCCGGCCCGCCTTTATGCTATAATTGAGCGGTCGGGGGCTTCTCTCCCGGCTTTTTCCGGAGGATCCCATGCCCCGTAGCCTTGCAGCACGCATTCTGACAATCGCTCTTCTTCTTTCCATTCCAGCACTGGCCTTCCTTCCCGATTCCGGGAGCGAAAGCTGGGAAGTCCCCCTTCCCGCCTATGACGACCACGGGCACGATTCCTGGCAAGCTCTGCAAGGGGCAGATCGGGCGGAATCCTCCCTGGAAGCAAGTCTTGGCGGAAACTGGAGGCTTTGGAGCTGGAATGCCCGCAGCAAGACTCCCCATTATCTCTACAGTAGTGGTGCGGATTCACAGGGGGCGATCCGGAGCGCGGAAGAGGCCGAGAGAACAGCCCGCCGACTGATCGACCAGCTTCCGGGAGTTTTCTCCGCAGACAACGGAAATCTGCGTCTCAAGAGCACTCCTCAAGTGCGGAGCAAATGGGCTGCTCACTTCCAGCAGACCTGGGAGGGTCTGGAGGTTTGGGGTGGAGGCGTTTCCCTGGTCTTCCATGAGAACGGGCGCCCGATGCTTCTGGGTTCCGACTACTATCAGGACATCAATCTGAGTTCCTATCCTCTGGTTTCCTCACAGGAGGCAGAGCTTCTGGCAAAGGCCAGTCTTCCCTTTAATCCTGCAAGTGACCGTCTCGACGGGGAGTCGGTTCTCGCGGTGCTTCCTTATCCTGTTTCAGAGAATCGCGTGGAGTATCATTTGGCCTGGCGTGTTCGGGTTCGTACCGCGGAGCCTCTGGGCATCTGGGTAAGCTGGATCGACGCCGAAGACGGGGAGATCCTCTGGCGCTGGAACGACATTCATTTCAACTACTCGGGGACAGCCGTCGCGGAAGTGCAGCCCTATACCTGGTGCAATGGAATTGAAGATCAGTCCCTTCGCTATCTAAGACTGACCGTCGATGGAGTGGGAAACACCATCATCGATGCCGAAGGAAACTGGAGCATCGACGGTTCCGGCGGAATGCGGCAGGTAACGGGAACCTTCTTCGGACCCTACTGTCAGGTGAGCAATCAGGGAGGACCTGACGGTGAGTATGCGGGTCTCGTCAATGAGGGCATTCCCCTGAATATTCGCTTTGATGATGCAGTCGCTCAACACGACGAACGGGATGTCTTTGACGGGGTCAGCGATGTCCATGATTTCTTCCAGCTTTTTGCTCCGGAGTTCGGCCTTCCCAACCAGCGAATGAACGCCTATGTGAGTGAAAACAATTCCTGCAATGCCTATTGGGATGGGGGCATCCACTTCTATCGGGAAGGTGGCAACTGTGCCAATACGGGCGAGATTCAGGGTGTGGTCTATCACGAATTCGGGCACGGGGTTCAGCACGAGATTCTCGGTGGACAGGGGCAGCAGGGTCTGGGCGAAGGGAACTCGGATATTCTGGCCTGCCTGATTACCCAGGAGTCGATCTGTGCTCGCGGCTTCTATCTGGACGACTGCGTGAACGGCATCCGCGATGCGGACAACAACCTGGTCTATCCGGATGATGTGGTCGGCGAGGGGATCCACTACGCGGGTCAGGTCATTGCCGGCTTCCACTGGGACATGATGTTGGGGCTTCAGGATCAGTACGGTGAAGAGGCCGGGACTTTGGAGAGCGCGGAAATCTGGCATTACGGCCGGATTCTCACAGAGCCGAACACGCAGCCCGATCAGGTGCTTTCGGCCTTCCTGATCGACGATGATGACGGCGATCTCGGCAATGGAACGCCTCACTTTGCGCAGATCAGTGCGGCGGCCCTGAACCACGGCTTCGAGGTTCCGGAACTGATCTATGGCGTTCTCTTTGAGCATACGCCCATCGACAATACGGACGACACGGAGAATCCCTATCCGGTTCTTGCGGAAGTCACTTCGACCGAAGGCAATATTCTGGAAGGTTCCGTGGAGATCTATTGGCGGGCAAGCGGAGGAGCCTGGTCTGCTTCCGGCATGAGCCATGTGGCCGGCGACACCTATGAAGGCGCCATCCCTCCGCAGGCGGGTGCCCAGATCGATTACTACCTCACTGCCGAAGACGATGCGGGTAATGCGGGCAGCGAGCCGCAGAGCGCACCCTACTCCTACTTCACCTTCAATGTCACCTGGCTGACGGATACGATGGAAGAGGAGAGTGGCTGGACCGTGGGTGCCGCGGATGACTATGCGAGTGGAGGGATCTGGGTGCGGGTCGATCCTGTTGGTACGATTGCACAGCCGGAAGATGATCACACACAGGAGGGAACACTCTGTTGGGTCACGGGTCAGCATGTTCCCGGAGAAGCCGACGACTTCAGCGATGTCGACGGGGGACGCACGACCCTCTTCTCGCCGGTCTATGATCTTACCGGGGCGGAGAATGTCCTGATCCAGTACTGGCGCTGGTTCTCCAACGACCAGGGCAGTGCGCCGGGCTTCGACTACTGGAAGGTCTATGCCACGGGGGACGCCGGTGGCTGGTGGCATCTTGCAGAGCGGACTCATATTTCTTCCAATGCCTGGCAGCAGGTCAGCTACGATCCCATGGTGGAGTTCCCCGAGCCCACGCTCTTCCAGATGCGTTTTGTGGCCTCAGACTCTGCCCAGCCTTCCCTGATTGAGGCAGCCGTGGATGATTTTGCGATTGTGGCTTTCTTCAACTACACGGGCGCCGGGGACAATCTGGATGTTCAGGCTCTCCCCGCCCTGAAGCAGAACTACCCGAATCCCTTCAATCCTCGCACGGAGATCCGCTTCCAACTTCAGGAAGCGGGTGAAGTGGATCTGAGAATCTTCGATGCCGCCGGGCGCCTTGTGAAGAACCTGGCCCGGGGCCATCATGAGATCGGCGAACATGTTCTGGTGTGGGACGGCCGCGATTCCGGGGGAATGGCTCTCTCGAGTGGCGTCTACTTCCTCAAACTGCAGAGTCCTGCCGGTGAGGAAAGCAAACGAATGGTGCTCCTGAAATAGGCCGAATGCCCCTCCTTCGGGAGGGGCTTTTTTCAGCCCTTGCCTCCCGTTAAAACCCGTGCCATGATTCCCCGAAGAGGAGGCTCCATGTTCATCTTTCGCGAAGTCGTTCTTGTTGTCCTGATCCTGATCCTGATTCTGGTCGAGTCACAGGGGAAGGAAGTTCCTCTCTGGTTGAGCTGGATCGGAATTGCCATGGGAATCGGATTTGCGGTTACGGGAATGGGGGGCGCGGACTGGACCTGGTCGCATGCGACTCTGGGAATGGTGGCGGCCTATCTCTTCGGCGGAATCCTGATGGTCATTCCCGGCATGAATACCCTCTTTACGGAAGCCCTTCCCGGGCCGGAGGGTTATAAGACGAAACTCACGGCAAAGGACTACGGGGTCTTTGCTGCTCTGGGGGCTTTTGCCACCCCGCTTGCCTTTTTCCCCGTCTTCTTTCTGGCGATTATCTCTGCACGCCTATTCCGTCTCTTCTCTTCCGGGCGGCCCCTGTCCCTGCATCTGGGCCTGGCAGGCCTGCTGGTTCGATATCTGGGGACGGCCGTCTGGGGCAACTACTTCGGCATCTAGTCGACGGGACTTCCTTCCTCCGACTTTTCCTCAAAGAGCTCGCTCTTGAGAAAGTTCCAGCGGTGCAGAGTCCAGCGCACAAAGGTCTCCAGAGTCAGCATCCCGTATTCCATACTTCTGGCAAAACCGATGCTGCTGGCCTCTTTCATGTAGCGCACGGGAACGGGGATGTCCCCGACCCGGAATCCGAAGTGAACGGACTGCACCAGAAACTGGCTGTCGAAGACGAAGTCGTCGCTGTTCTTTTCCCAGGGGAGGGTTTCGAGAACCTCTCGTGTGTAGGCCCGGAGCCCGGAGTGCCATTCCCCCAGATTTTCTCCCGCCCAGAGGTTTTCGATGATCGTAAGAAGGCGATTGGCGAAATACTTGTAGGCGGGCATTCCCCCCGAAAGGGCTTCGCGCCGGGAGCGAATCCGGTTGCCGAGAAGGACATCGCAATTCCCGGATCGAAGTAGGCCGACTATGACGGGCAGCAGACTGGAATCATACTGGTAGTCGGGGTGGATCATGACAATGAAGTCTGCGCCGCGATTCAGGGCTTCGCGATAGCAGGTTTTCTGATTTGCCCCGTAACCGCGATTTTCCTGATGCTCGATGACATGGACGCCGAGCTTTCCGGCCAGTTCGACGGTTCCGTCCGAGGAGGCATCGTCCACAAGAATGACTTCGTCCACGCTTCCCTGCGGAATGTCCCGAAGGGTCTTCTCCAGAGTACTCTCCGCATTGTAGGCGGGCATGACAACGATGACTTTTCCATCCTGACTCATGGCTGTTTCCTCTCGGGGGCAAGGGAGTCAGGGAGTGAGTAGATCATGAGGCCTGATTGACCGGACCCATAGGACTGAAACACTACCTTGCTCCCATCGGGGGAAAGGCGCGGACAGATGATGCTGGGATCCAGATCCAGCAAGGGTTCCAGTTTCCCGGTATCCGGATTCAGAAGACCCAAGTCATAGCCTTTTTCCGGGGAATCCTGATTGGCATAGGAAACGATGAGGCGGCGGGAGTCCGGGGTCCAGTCCATGCTGGAGAGAAGGATGTCATAGAGGGGAAGCGTTTTCGCAAGGCCTCGGATTTGGGTCTGCGAGATCAGGATCTGGCTCATGGGCCCCCAACGATGAATCCAGGCGACTTTCTTTCCGTCGCGACTGGCGGCGGGGTGGCTGTGTTCTCCCCGGTCACCGGAAAGCGTTCGGAGGTTGTCTCCGTTCCGGTTGCTGACCATTCCTTTCGACTGGTTGGATCCCTTCTTGCGGCTCTCAAAATAGAGCTTCATTCCCGAGGGACTCCAGACGGGGCTGTTCTCCAGAACTTCAAGATCGGGAGTCAGTTTTCCCTCTTCGCCGTCCTCCAACCTGCGAATCCAGATCCCCCGATGGTCATGACGCTTGCTGCGGTAGGCAAGGTAGCGCCCGTCAGGAGACAGGTCGGGCTGGTCGGCGGAGTAGTAGGGGGATTCAACGAGAACCTCCAGTTCTTCGCCGTCGATGGACTTGCGCAGGATCTTGCTGGTTCTCTCTCCAGCGAGCGTGAAGAGGATGCTCTTATTGTCATGACCCCAGCAGGGATCGGAGGCCAGGCCCTGGATCCCCTCCAGTTTGATCACAGAATCAGGAAGGGGGCGGACCACTTTTTCCTGCGTTTCGGTCTCCCGGGAAGCCCCGGCCTTCTTTGCCAGTTCCTGAAGTCTACTCAGTCCTCCACCGTCTGCTACTGCAAGATTGGCGAGAAGCAGGACGATGAGCACGGGAATCGTCTTTGGCATTTCCACCCCTTTCTTCGCGCGGCAGACTAGCACGCAAATCCCGCTTGCGCAAGCATGCCGCTTTTCATTGCGAAGCGGGGGGACTTTGCCTATACTGCGACTGCATTCCAATCTTCAATCCCTTTCAATTTTGATTCATGAGACAGAGGATGTTTTGTCATGTCTGATCGTTTGAAGGAACTTCTGGGTGAGATCGTAGAGTCTCTGGAAGAAGATGCAAAGAGCCGTGGCGGGCAAGTGATTCCTCTTCAGTTTGTGAAAGAGGAGGCTGCTCGCTGGAAAAGCGCGCGCGAGGACGATGCGGGGATCTGGTTCACCATCGTCCTGATGATGCTACGCTTCGGCTTCAAGCGTTTCCCCTATCGTTATGAGATGAAGGATCTCGTCCTTGAGAAGCTGGGGGATCTGGATGCCCTCGCGGAGATGGAAGACAAGGACAAGCGGGTTCTTGCCCAGGATGAAATCCTCGGCCTCAACCTTCAGCAGATTCGCTCCGTTGCGAAGAATGCCCGCACGGCGAAGATGCTACTCAATGACTTCGGTTCTCTCATTGACCTCGTTGCCTCCTTTGAGGGTGTGGCCGCGGACCTGTCCGAGGGAATGGAAGAGATGTTCAGCTATCTGACTCCCGAGGCCACGAAGGAATTCGCGCGCCAGATGGGCCTCGTCAAGCCCGGCAGCGACCCTGCCGTCCGGCGTGTTCTAAGCAGAATGGATGATCTCGTGGATGGTTCACTCGATCTCGAGGGAATCCAGAGAGCGATTCAGGGAATGGCGGAATCAACGGAGCACAGTGAGGAAGAAGTGGACTCCCTGCTTCGGATTTTCGCGTCGGGAGAGGATCAGATCGGCGTTTCTGCCATCTGCGATGTAAAATCTTCCTGCTTCCGCTGCCGTCTCAGCAAGGAACAGTGCTCCGAGCGCCGTTTTGAGTTTGGATCTTCCCTCGAAATATCCCGGGCCGACAGCTACTAGTCTCCCCTTTCAGGGTCTTCCCGAACCCCTTCCCCCCTTTCGGGCGGGAAGGGGTCTTTTTGTCCTCTGGATTCACTTGCGGGGAACGCTGGGGAATGGAAAGAAGGGCTTGGGTCGACTTCTCCCAAGCTTATGCAGGAACAGCGTTTACTCCTGCGAATTTCCTTGTCCAGATGGGCAGATAAGCAGCTTCTGTCACCGTCCTTGCTTTTGGGCGGAGTATGAAAACGAATCTCCCTTCCTCGTGGCAAACCCGAATCGGGAACCCGAGTTCATCGATTCTGGATTTCGAATCCGATGCACTGCTTCTTCCCTGGCAGGAAGACGGGGAACTTCTCGACAGGATTCTGGGGGAAGAAACCGGAAGCATCCTTCAGGAAGCCCTGGCCTACCCCGTGGACCGTTCGGTGAGGCTGACTTCTCCCGGTGGTTTTTCTTCGCGCTTCCTCTTTCACCTGTCTACTTCACAGGAATTGTCGATGCTGGAATCCCTCAAGGAGGGCTTCCGTCAGGCAAGACTTCTGGGTCTGAGGGAACTGGCCCTGCCACTTGAGGAATTCAGTAGCCCGGAGACTTCCTTCCCCCAGCTTCTTGGTGAATTGCAGGAGGCCTGGAAGGCTTCTGCCGGTGCGGGACAGACTCTCCATCTTATGGCTCGACGCGGAGAACTCTGGGCTCGCTACCTTCAGGAACAGTCTATTTCTCTTGAAGTGCCAGCGGATCCCTTTCCCGGGAAGAGCGATGAAATCCCCTTTCCTGGCCAGAAAAGAGAGGCCGTGCTTCGCCCGCGCCTGTCTTCGGGTCTGGATCCCGAGGAGGCTCTTTGCCGCCTTCTTGGGGATTACCGAAATGGAAAGAGCCTGGATGCGTCCATGAAGGCTTTGCGGGGTGGCATGCTGCATTCCCTGAGCTCGAGTATGGAGGAGTGGAGAGGCTATTCCCTGCCCGCAGTCCTGCGCATTCTGGGCTCCTCCCCGGTCTTGCGTCTTCCCTGGGAACTACTTCGGGATGGAGATCGCTACCTGGGTGAGAACAGGATCCTGCCGCGGGGAAGCAGTTTCTATATGCTGGGACAAAGGGAACCGGGTCCCGATCTTCCCTGGGAAATCAGTCTGTATTGCAGTGATGAGCGGCGCGATGCCCTGGAAGGGGAACTCTACAATCTTCTTCTTCGCTCGGGAGCGAGGAGAGTTTCCGCCAAGAGCAGGGAAGAGCGCCGGAGGATGGTCTATCTTTCCGGAACCCGGGCTCTCGAGGAGTTCTTCTCGAAAGAAGAGCGATGTGCGGGGGATCTTGCCTTTGTCGACGATGTGACCGAAGACTGGGAAGATCCCTTGGAAGAGGCGGCTGGGCAGATTCTGGCGCGGGGCTATCGCAGTGTCCTTGCGCCTCTGGCTCCCTTTCGGGACCGGCGGGAAGGGAAACTGTATCATATGGCCTTGTTCGAAAACTACTTCCGAAGTGCCAGCCTGGAGCGGGGTTTTTCACTGGCGCAGAAAGCCATGATCGAGGCTTTCGGAAGCGATAGCGGCTGGTTCCTCTACCGGGTCTTCGGGCAGGTGGACGAGCGCTACCCGCTGGGTGGATATCGCTAGGTTTTTATGGGGGGATTCCGTCAAACCCGATAGACGGGATCTTGGTAAGCCGGGGCGGCATTTGCCGCCCCGGTTTTATCTATCGCCTACTTCTTTTTCTTCGCTGTCTTTTTCACGGCTTTTTTCGCCACCTTCTTGGTGGGCGTCTTCTTGACCTTCTTTTTGGCGGTCTTCTTCTCCGCCTCTTCTTTCTCGGCCTTTCTATCTTCGACATACTGGTACAGGAATGCGCCGATCACATCCTCCATATCCGGGCGCCCGATCTCATCAAGATCGTAGCTGACCCGTGTACTCGGTTTGCGAATCTTCACAACCCTGCGCAGGTCGATGGGAGTGCCGATCACCACGGCATCGACATCGGCAGCATTGATGCTGGCTTCCAGATCTTTCACCTGCTGGGCTCCATATCCCATCGCAGGAAGAATGGGTCCGATGTCCGGGTACTTCTCAAAGGTGTCGAGCAGGCTTCCCTTCAGCCAGGGGCGGGGATCCACAATCTCCGCGCCGTGCTTCATTGCGGCCACCGTTCCGGCACCAATCTTCATTTCCCCGTGAGTGAGCGTCGGCCCGTCTTCCACGACCAGAACTCGCTTGCCTTCGATGATCTCCGGCTCTTCCACGCTTACCGGGCTGGCCGCATCGACGACCACCGCATAGGGGTTCATGTCCCGGATTGAGGAACGAAGGACGTCCATATTTTCCATGCTGGCACTGTCGATTTTGTTGATCACGATGACATCAGCCTGCAGAAGGTTCGTCTCACCGGGGTAGTAGGAAGTCTCGTGTCCGGCGCGAAGAGGGTCGACCACCGTGATCAGAAGGTCGGGCAGATAGAAACTGGTGTCGTTGTTTCCCCCATCCCAGAGAATGACATCCGCTTCCTTCTCGGCCTCACGAAGGATGGCTTCGTAATCAACGCCTGCATAGATCACGTTTCCGGCGTTGATGTGCGGCTCGTACTCTTCCATCTCTTCAATGGTGCACTTGTGTTTCTTCAGGTCAGCGAGAGTGGCGAAGCGCTGCACAGCCTGCTTGGCCAGGTCTCCATAGGGCATTGGATGGCGAATGGAAACGACATTCAGATCCATGGCCTTGAGAATTTCGGTGACCCTGCGAGTGGTTTGGCTCTTTCCACATCCAGTGCGGGTCGCGCAGATCGAGATGACAGGCTTGTTGCTTTCGAGCATCGTGGAACTGCTTCCGATGAGACGAAAGTCCGGTCCCATGGCATTGACAAAGCTGGCCGCGTGCATGACATGCTCGTGGGTTACATCGCTGTAGGAAAAGATCACTTCATCGGCAGCGTATTGGTCGATGAGTTCTCCCAGATCTGTTTCGTCATGGATGGGAATGCCCTTGGGGTAGAGTTTACCCGCCAGAGCGGCTGGGTAAAGCCGGCCTTCGATGTCGGGGATCTGTGTCGCGGTGAAAGCAACGACCTCGTAGTCGGGGTTGTTGCGGAAGACCACATTGAAGTTATGGAAATCGCGGCCGGCCGCGCCCATGATGATGACTTTCTTGCTCGCCATCTTGGCTCCTTGTTCGGGGCGGAGCTCTCCGGGGAGGCTCCTCCGAGCTGGGGTGATGTCTTATTGAAATAAGGCTATCCCAAATAAGTCAGGGTTATGCGGAATTGTCAAGGATCTCGGGAACTTGCGCGGGATCGGAAATCGAACTAATCTGAGCTAATGAATGACATTCTGACCGGCTACTCAAAAGCCCTCTATTCATCCTGGTACTACTACCGCCCGGCCCGCCTTCTTCTCGACGGGGGGGAAGGGATTGTGCAGACCATGGGAAAGAAGATCTTCGGAATCCGAAAGGTCTTTTTTACCCATGGGCACGAGGATCACATTGCGGGGCTCCCCAGTCTGGTCAACCTGCGAAATCTGAGTAACGGCGATCGGGAGATCCCTCTTTCGATCTACTACCCCGAAGGAGACCCCTTCATTGCCTATCTTCAGGACTATCTGGAGAAAAAGCAGAAGCATCGGCTTCGCTATGCGATGGAGTGGACGGCCCTACGCCCCGGGGAGTTCGTGGAGGTGGAGGTTGCTCGCCGCCAGACCCGGGTGAATCCATTTCCTGTTCGTCATGCCCGGGGCTGGCAATGCCTCGGCTACCGGATTGAGGAGAAACGGCAGGTTCCACGCCCGGAGTACCGGGGGGCTGATACTGCGGAAATGGGCGCACTCATTCGGGAGAAGGGAAAGTCCGAGGTGCTGGAAACCGTCTGGCACCCCATGCTGGCATACACGGGCGACTCCCTGCCCATTGAAGATGTTTCCACGATTGCAGGAAGCGATGTTCTCCTGATCGACTCGACCTTCACGAATCGGAAGGAGATGGAGGGAAGTCGTCACGGGAACATCGTGGACAGCTTCCGGGCAGCTTCAGAGGCGGGAGTGAAGCATCTGGTTCTTGTCCATCTCTCCGGACGCTATCTGAAGCGCGACATTATGGCCGCCATTGAAGAAGGTCGCAAGCTCCATGGTTCGCCGCAGCGCCTCGGTTACTATTTCGAGGGCCGTTATCATTCTCTGGATGGGGACTCTAGAAGTTGATGACCTGCCGGGTCTCTGCCCGGGCCAGAAATGCGGTTGCTCCGCTGATTCCATCCACCCTGTCCTTCAGCACTTCCTCGTCCAGTTTCAGCATGGCAAGTGTGGCCGAGCAGGCGTAGACCTGAAGCCCCGAACTGCGAAGTCCCGCAAGCATCTCATCCAGCGTGCCCTGTTCGGCAAGGGCCTCTTTCAGGGCAGACTCCTGAAGACTGCTTGACGAGGGGAGTGGTGCTTCCTGGAGTGTGTTTTCCGCAAAGCGGAGGAGGGCTTCCCAGGCCAGGAAGAGATCGACGGAGCGGCCGAGGGCCACTGCGCTGGCAGAGAGGTTTATCGCTGAGAGGATCTTGTCAAAGGTTCCACTCGTCAGCAGTACTGCCAGCCCCTTTTCCCGTGCTTCCATATTAGAGATTCTTCATCACCGCGCTCTGGACCTGGGCAAAGTGGAGCGATGCTCCCGTAATGATGTTCAGGTCGCGTCGCTGGTTTCTCGGATTGCGGCGATTGCGAAGCGGATAGGCCTTGCTCTCGAGGCGGATGTCGAGAATCGCCCGCTCTCCGCTGGCAACCACCATTTCGATGATTTCGCGGATGTTTTCCTTGATGTCATCTTTGACGAAAGCGAACTTGAACTCTCCGTCGGCACCCGAGGCCAGGAAGCGATCCCCGTCCGACTCTACATGGCAAATCATGCTGATAGTCTTTCCGAGCATCCAGGAGAAGCTCTCCTCTTGCTTGGGATCCGCGGAACTTACCTTCTTGTAGCCGACTCTTTCGCTGGTGGGGTCGAGGCGAAGCGGCAGGGGGGAAAGAGGGATGCGGCTCAGGTATTTCAACTCCCCCTTGTGAGTCAGCAGGTCTTCTCCCACATGAACGCTGGCGATCCGCATCTTTCCTTCCCGGCTGTCGACGCGAATGCTCACCGGGGCATCACCACGCTTTTCAATCGATGCCTTCAGGTTCTGCACGCCTTCCAACTGAACGAAATAGCCTCCATCAAGGATGAGCTTGTTTCCGCGAATATAAAGAGGGTGCTTGAGAGTGATCAGGGAGCGATGCGAGTAGGCCGGCTTCCAGAATCTTTCCAGTAAATTCTGGGGCAGATACTCGATCTCGAGCGTGTGCAGGATTGCCGGGAAACTGCGTACAGTAAAATGGTCAGACTTGGCAAGGAAAAACAGGCGTCCGGCAATCAGGAGCACAATCAGGACGCAGAGTCGAATGGCAAGTCCCTTGAGAAGTGCCTGGTATCCTCGCCGGTAGAAAGGGAGGTTCTCTTCCACGATATGGGCGATCTCGTCTCCGAAACTGCCCTCACGCACAAGCGTGGTTTGAACATTGTCCTGGTCGGGGAGAAAGCCCTGCCCGTCCTTCACTGAAAAGCCCAGTTCATTCGCAAGCTCCGAAAGAAGAACGAGTCGTCCCTCTTCACAGGAGAAACAGAGTTCGCCCTCCCCTGCTGTGAAGTAATCGTCCGCGCGAAGATCCTCGTAGGAATCCATCCGCTCAAGGGCGGACATGGCCGGGTCGAGATTGAGCCGGTTGCGAATCACCTTTTCTTCACGGGAAGAGTAGCTTCCTACTCTCACCTGAAAGTTCTCTCCGCTTCGAAAAATCGAGACCCACATCCGAGAAGACGCCATCGAGCCTACCTCCACCTTCTTCGATCATTGGGGATGAAATCGGGGAATACTAGCCCAGGCTTCTCTGGAAAGCAAGGGTCGAAGCAATCACCGGCAATCTCCTAAAATGAAAGGCAAAGCGGGGAAAAGTCAAGGAGGAGCCTGTGATTGACTTCCCCTTCCTCGGGTTCTATTCTGCGCGTGAATGACAGCTTAGTGAGGTTTGATGCGTATTTTCTCCGGCATTCTTATCTTGTCTCTTCTGGCCAGCTCAGGAATTGCGGAACCGGGGAGTCTGGATTCAATCGAGGCTCGCTGGCGGAGCCGGATTCTTGAACTCAAGGATCTGGAGCCTGCCGAGAGAGTGCAGCAGAGTACGGGCTTTTTCTCTGAGTTCAGCTGGGAGGAGATCGACGCCTATTGCAGCGAAGAAGGTGCGCTGGAGGAGAGCGAGCACGCATCCACCCTGTTCGGACTCGTTCAGGGGAAGCTGCGTTCCGATGATGAAGTGGCGTTGAGCCTGCTGGCCAGACTGCTGACGCGACCCACCTTTCACAGTTCCTGTCTTGAGGCTCTGGTAAAGTTCATCGGCAGCAATTCGGATTCCTTTTCAGCGCTTGATGATTCGGATCTTTTGGCCGATGCCTTCCTGAAGCTGGCCGACAGTGGGCGAATGCCCCTGAATGTGTCGAGGGATCTGGAGCGGGGGGCGGCTTCTCTGGGAAGTAGTGACTCCCTGATGGCCCGGATGATGCGCTACGGCCGGTCTCCGGAGGGATTGCAGGCTCATCAGGGAATCCAGATGCTGGCCTCCTCCCGGGTGGAGGAATCTCCCGACTCTCTCTTGCTCACCTTTGAGGAACTGTATCGGGATGGTCGTCACCCGGCTGTCCTGAGAAAGGGCCTCGGTATTCTCGCACGAAAGTCGGGTGCTTCTTCCTTTTCCTTCCTGGAAGAAGTCTATCTTGGCACAGCGGACGAGGACCTTCGCAACAATGCGCTTCGCTCCCTGTCGGTTTCGGGGGATCCTCGCGCTTGGACTCTTATTCTGGAGGCTTACGGGGATTCGGTGACCGGGATTGTAAAGAACACGCGCACTCTGGAAGGAGATCAACGCAAGTTTTTCTGGAACCTCTGGTTTTGCGTGCGACTTTGCGAGCCCACCATGATCGAGGCTCTTCGCTCCCGTTCACCGGAAGCAGCACTGGCGGCAGAGCTTCTGGATCGGGCCAGTCAGTTTGGTCTGCCCGCCGAACGGGAGGCAATCCCGGAAGCTCTGGAGGCCTGGGGGAAGAGTCAGGGAACTTACTGGGGGGCAAGGGCTTCGAGAATTGTCTCACAGTTTCGCTCCCATCCGGATCCTCGCCCGAAATAGGAAATACCCTTGCCGGAATCTTGAATTGTGTTTCGGGATCTGCTAGAATCGGCAAGAAGCCGAATGCGCAACGGCTTCGACTCAATACTAATCAAATGGAGGATCTTACATGAAGACCTTTGCAACTCTTGCCATGATCGCTCTCTTTGCTGTTTCGGCCTTTGCTGCCGACATTGCCAAGGGCCCTGCGGTCGTTGACGGGAAGGTGACTCAGTACGAGGACAGCATCAACCGCGGCGATTGCGCGGTGATCGCTCACATCGACGGCACCTTCACCGATCTGACGATTCCCTACAGCGATGCCCTGATTGCTGCCGGAAAAAGCCCGGACATCATCTACGATCCCTTCGGTTCGGCGGATCTTTCGGGCTATGAAGGCGTTGTTGCCTCTGCGGCCGACCTCTGGTGGGCCTATGATTTTGCCGGTGACGAAGCTGCCTATGCGGCCTTCCTCGATGGTGGCGGTGCCCTGCTCTTCGTGGGACAGGACTACATCTACTCCCGTGGCGGCATTGATGGTTTCCCCTCTGACTACATGGCCATTCTGGATGTGGTGGAGGATGTCAACTACGGCAGTGAAGAAATCATGGACCTGGTCGGTACGGCCGGTGGCCCTCTGGACGGTTATACCGATTCCGTGGCTCCCTGCTTCGCGAGCAACCCCTGGTACACCGACAACATCGTTCCCCTGATCTGGGGTGCAGTGGAGTTCACCGACCCTTCGGTCGGCATGGCCCTTGAAGGTGGCGCGACTTCCATGAACACGGTGTTTTCCGCGGTTGAGTTCGGCTGCGGTCCCAACCTGAACGCTGCAATGTTCCAGTTGGTTCTTCTTTGGGAAGGCACGACGGCCACCGAAGAGGCTTCCTGGAGTACGATCAAGGCGATGTTCTAGTTTTTCTTTTGGAATGACAAACCCCGGCTTCGGCCGGGGTTTTTTTTATGCCCCGGAATCGGGCTCTTCAAGAGCCGCGCGGCGGCTCCAGTAGTCGATGGCTTCGGCGAAGTCCTGCGCGCTATAGTCGCAGAAAGTTCCCCCCGGTTTTTTCAGATAGTTTCTGGCCATGGTCACCGGGTGCATGGGTTCGTTTTCCCGCGAAGACCCGAGGATCGTGATGACTTCCCAGTCAAAGTTGCCGCTTCGCTTCCCCCCGTTTTCCTGCAGGACCCCGGCGCTGTAGAGAACGGCCCAGGCAAAGCGCACTGGCTCACAGGGAGGAGGAGCCAGAATGCGAAGGTAGCCTTCTTCTCCGGGGCTTCGCCGGGTGAAGCGAACCCTGAGAGGGAGGTCTTCCTCGACAAGGACGGTGGCCGAAGTGACTCTTTCCGGTGGAAGGGGGACAAGCACGACGCTCTCCCGATCCTTTCTTCCCGCGCCGGGCTTTCGCTCCGCCCAGTTTCTGGATACCAGATCCAGCAGTTCCTTATTGCTTCCCTGAAAGTAGCAGTGCCCCATGCCCGGACGATTGTGGTGCAGGGCAAAGTCGCTCCATCCGATTGACGGTGTTTCGCTCATCGGGAAAACCAGCTTCGGAGTTTGCGTCGCAGGCGGAGGGAAGGCCGGTTCGCTGACTTCAATGCGGCCTGCAGTTCGGCAATCGAGCTTCGGGTGGCGAGAAGCCCTTCATTTCGAATGGCTGTTTCTGCCAGGAAGTTGGCCCAGTGAAATCGCCCGACCTCCGGGGTGATCACGAAGTCTGCTTCCTTGAGAACGAAACGGTTGAGACGGTTGCGGGCAATGGCATCGCTTCGCATGAGGATCTCCAGTCCCCGCTCGAATTCAGAAGGATCTTTCGAGAAAGAGGGGATGTCGATGGCGATGACAAAGTTTGCTCCCAGATTTCTGCACTCACCGATGGGAACCCGGTAACTTCCTCCTCCGTCGATCAGGCGCTTTCCCTGCCACTCCATGGGAGGAAAAACTCCGGGGATGGCACTCGATGCATAGACGGCTTCTACCAGTGGGCCGTGATTGAAGACTTCCGGCTCACCGCTGAGAAGATCAATGGCCACTGCGGCGAAAGGGATGCCGAGTTCCTCGACCCTTCGGCTCCCGAAGAGAGTGCGGAGCGGGTCAAGAAGTTGGACGGATTTCTGCTGCGAGGGAGAGGTGAAGGTGCGAAAGGTGAGGATCTTCTTCTGCAGGGAGCGCCGAAGCTCCTGGAAGATGCCGCCTTCGGGCACTCGTTCCTCATCGTCGATGAAGGGTTCCCAACTCGCCTGGAAGTCCGGATTGTCGTAGTAGGTCTTGAGGCGTTCAGCGATTATTTCTACCGATCCATGCTCGGCATAGAGAGCCCCGATAATGGCTCCCATGCTTGTCCCCGCAATGCAATGGGGGCGAAGTCCGGCCTCTTCCAGGGCTTCCAGAACGCCCAGATGTGCCAGTCCGCGTGCTCCGCCACTGCCGAGCGCCAGTCCGATTTTCATTCACCCTCCTTCTTCCACAGGGGAACGGCCGGCAGAGAGGCCTCGAAGCCCAGATCTTCGAAAACTCGCCGGCATTCTCCCTCGGGGGCACCGTGATACTGCAGCTTGCTAGTGCTGATGCCCAGGGGCAAGTCACTTTCGAGTCGAATCAGCCGCTTGGCCATTTCCACCTTGTCACGATGTTTTTCCAGTTTTGGTGCAAGGGTTCTGGCTCCCCGGATTTCCAGCGTCTCGATTCGTTCCAAAGAAGCGTAGATCTCGTCCAGTCCGCCGAACTCCTCAATCAGGGCGGTAGCGGTCTTCGGGCCCACACCCGGCATGCCGGGCACATTGTCGCTACTGTCGCCGACCAGGCTCATCCAGTCGAGTAATTGCGGGGGCTCCACACCAAAGCGCTTCTTCACAGTTCTCGTAGTAAATCTCCGATTGCGGCCCGGGTCGATGATTCGAACTCCCTCTTCCACCAGTTGCGCAAGATCCTTGTCGCCCGAGAGAATGGTGATCTCGAAATCGTCCTTGCGGGCCAGCTTTGCAAGGCTGGCAATGACATCGTCGGCCTCGTAATTGTCCACCTTGAAGCGGGGCAGGCCCAGCGCATCCGTGACGCGTTCGCATTGCTCAAATTGAGGGAGAAGGTCTTCCGGGGTCTCGCTGCGGTTCGCCTTGTAGGCAGGGTAAATGTCCTTGCGGAAACAACGGGGCCCCGAGTCGAAAACCACTGCCGCATGGTTTGGCTTTTCCCGGCTCAGGTTGCGAAGCAGGAAATGGAGAAAACCGAAACTGGCGTTCGCAGGAAAACCCTCCGGGGTTCGGAAGTCGTCCTCCGAGTAATAAGACCGGAAAATCCAGGCCATCGCATCAATGATCAGCAAGTGTTCAGCCATGGAGAGAGAATAGACGCTGGCCTCGTCTTCATCAAGGAGAAGAGAGAACCCCGATCCGGCCTATTCCTCCGGCACCTCTCTTGGAGTGCCCAGTGCGGTCAGGCCGCCGAGGGCCCCGAGTCCCATGGTTTCCACGGCCGAAGAGGGGACGATGACCATGCTTCCCTTCTGCTTGAGTCCCTCGAAGACCATGTTCATCGCACGCAGGTGAAGTGCCACGGGATTGCCCTTATAGCTTTCACTGGCAATGGCGAATTTCTCGGCGATCTCGGTTTCTGCGGTTCCGAGAATCACGCGGCTCTGCCTTTCCCTCTCTGCCTGTGCCTGCCGGCTCATCGCATCTTCCAGATCCTTCGGGATGATGATGTCGCGGATCTCGATCGCCTGAATCGTGATGCCCCAGGGATCGGTCTTCTTGTCCAGAGCTTTCTGGATTTCCTGTCCAAGCCGGTCGCGTTCACTGAGAAGTTGAGCCAGATCGTGCCGACCGATGGCGTCCCTCAGGGCGGTCTGTGCGCTCAGGGTCACGGCCTCTTCGTAGTTCTCCACCTCCAGCACGCTCAACTGGGCGTCCCAGACCAGCCAGAAGGCGATGGCATCCACATTTACGGGGACGGTGTCATGGGTCAAAGTGGTTTCTGCACGGAAGTCGGTGACCCTCACCCGGTGGTCGATCAGGCGGTCCACCCGGTCGATGATCGGAAGAATCGTATAGAAGCCCGGACCCTTCAGCGTCCGGAACTTGCCCAGGCGAAGGACCACTCCCTTTTCCCACTGCTTGGCAATCTGCAGGGAAGTGGACAGGAGAAGTCCGAGATAGCCTCCCAGATAGAGTGCCCAGGGATTCAGTTCCGGGTAGACATAATGGATGACCAGCCAGTAGCCCAGTCCAAGAACCAGTGTCTTCAGCCAGTTGGGGACCATAAAGAGGGTTCCTCCCATGGCCAGCCCGGCCAGAACGCCAAAGGTGCTCAGGGCAAGGGGAAGGTCCGGAGAGTGGGGAAGAGAGGTCTGCAGGGCCCCTCCCAAACAGGTCATCAGTACCAGGGCAAGGAAGTTGATCGGGCCGAAGCGGAAGTCCTTGTTGATGGACAGGGTTCCCAAGCCTTGGGCAGTTCCAGTTTACTTTTGGGAGCACTCATGACTTCTCCTTTTCATCGGGAAGGCGTTTACGTATTTCTGCGATCAGTTCCTCCGGACTGAATCCGAATTCACTGGCCCGGGAGAGCAGTTCACTGGCGATTTCCCGGAGCTTGAGTCCGCGCATCACTTCATCCAGGGTGACTTCCTTGAGGGCCACAAAGGTGCCCTTGCCCTGAAGGGTGTTGACCAGATCCATTCGCTCCAGCTCGAGATAGGCACGGGAAATGGTGTTGACATTGACTCCCAAGTCCACGGCCAGTTGCCGGACGGTAGGAAGCTGTTGTCCGGGAGAAAGCGCGCCGGCGGCCACCTGGAATTTTACCCAGTCGACAATCTGCCGATAAATGGGGACTCCGCTGAGTGTGTCCAGACTGGGTTCGGGGGGATTTTGAGGCGGCATTGCATCCTTTCATTCTAGTGCATTATTGAACTAGTGTATTAGTACAATCGAGAGAAGTCAAGACTGTTCTGTCGCTGTAAGTGTCTATTTACCTTGGGTTTACTTCGTGAGTGCCGGTTCTCTCTGGATCTCTTCGGGAATGAACTCTTCGAGATGCTTCAGATCCCTTGCTTCCTTGAGTATCCAGCGTGCAGTTACCATGCGCTGCACCTGATTGGTGCCCTCATAGATCTGGGTGATTTTCGCATCCCGCATGAACTTCTCAATGGGATAGTCCTTCATGTAGCCGTAGCCACCGAAGATCTGCACGGCATCGGTGGCCACCGACATGGCCGTGTCCGTGGCAAAGAGCTTCGCCTGGGCGGCCAGTTTGCTGATATTGGGCGCGCCCATGTCGATGTTCTTCGCGGCGGCATAAACCAGGTAGCGGGCCGCTTCGACGCGACTGCTCATGTCCGCCAGCATTCCCTGGATCATCTGGAAACTTCCGATGGTCTTCCCGAACTGGCTTCTGCGGTTCGCATAGACGGCGGCATAGTCCAGGGCGCCCTGGGCGAGTCCCAGACCCTGGGCGGCCACACCGGGCCGCGCGCGGTCGAGCGTCATCATGGCGTGCTGGAATCCCTTTCCGGTGACTCCGCCAAGAAGCCGTTCTTCGGGGACGGTGCAGTCATCAAAATCCAGTTCCACGACGGGGACTGCACGGATTCCCATCTTGTCCTCGACCTTGGCAATGGAAAAGCCGGGGTCATCTTTCTCCACGATAAAGCCACTGATCCTCGCCCGCTGGCTCTCGGGGTTGGTGACGGCAAAGATCGTGTAGATTTCCGCGATGCCGCCGTTGGTGGTCCACTTCTTTTCGCCGTTGATGGTCCATTGCCCGCCCTTCTCGCTGGCACTTGTGCGAAGGCTGCCCGCGTCACTGCCCGCGGTCTTTTCACTGAGCCCAAAGGCGATGAGTTTCTGTCCAGAAGCGATCAGGGGGAGGTACCTCTTTTTCTGCTCTTCGCTGCCAGCAAGAATAATGGGAAAGCTGCCGAGAGCGTTGACGGCATAGGCCACGCCGATTCCTCCGCAGGCCTTGCTAAGTTCCTCCACCACGAGGCACATGTCGAGCACTCCTGCTCCGGCTCCGCCATATTCCTTTGGAATCCAGACGCCGAGAAGTCCGGCTTCCGCCAGCGCCTCTTTTACTTCCCAGGGGTACTCCTGAGCCTCGTCGTACTTTTGCGCGATGGGACGAACGACCTCGTCGGCGATCTTCCGCGCTTTCTCTTTCCAGACAAGATTCTCTTCGCTCAAAAAGGGCAGCATGCTCACACTCCGGTTGAGATTCGGATGCAGTATAGCATCTGGATTCTGGAGGTAAAGGGGGCTTCTTGCATGGGCTCAGGACAGGAGAAATGTCCTCATTTGCTTTCCCTGTCCTGCCCATGGGTCGGATGAGAAGCCCCCGGGCTCACTCTCCGAAAAGCCGCCTCGACAAGTTGCCGCGTGAAACCGGCATGCCCCGCCGGATCATGTAGCAGACAGAGATCCGCAGATCCTGCGTCAGCGGGAGGATAATAGATGCCGCAGTTCGGATTGATTTCCAGCAGGTAGGGAGTACCGCTGGCATCGACCCGGAAATCACAGCGACCAAAGCTTGCGCCTTGAAGGGCCAGAAAGAAACGGGCAGCCTGGTCTTTCAATTTTGCAGAAAGAAGCGGGTCGGGAACCGGAAATGCGCTGAGGCCCTCATAGGTTTCCCATTTGAGCTTGGAGTGCTTGAAGCTCTCCTTCTCGGGAAAGAGGTACTGGATGGGAGTGTAGGTCGTGGGATGTTTCGGGTCAGCGGGGTTTTCTGCCACGAGAACCGTACACTCGATTCCCTCGATGTACTCCTCAATCAGAGCCTTTCCGTGGCGGGAAACAATCTTTCGAACCTGACGCCGAAGTCCTCCGGGGCTGATGACACGGGAATGCCGGCTGAGGTCCACGCTTGCATAACTGCTGTAGTGTTTCACAAAGAGTGGATAGCGAAGGGACTTTGCGGCGACATAGGCTTCTTCCACACTTTCTACCAGCGCATAATCCGGATAGGCAATTCCACAGGCTCTGCAGGCCTCTTTCATTTGCACGCGGGAGGGTTCGTAAAACACAGAAGCGGCTCCTGTAAAGGGAACCCCGTGTTCTTCCAGAGTGCGGACGACTTCGATGCCGGGAGTTTCCTGATCCTCTGCCCCATCACAGAGGTTGAAGAAGAGGTCAAAGCCTTCTGCGATCAGTTTCCTGACCTCTGCGGTCGAACTGTACTTGTCTTTCAGGATGGCAAGATGCCATTGGGCCTCCGGAAGGAATGGCCGGGGATCGCAGGGCCAGTCATTTTCCGGAAAGGGTTCGGCGTCCAGATCCTGAGTTGTCAGAAGGCAGATTCGCATGGCTTCCTTTGATCCCGGAACGCTATCACAGCATGTGGGGGAGAACACGCATTTCTTGCAAGACTCAGGGATTCCGCTAGAGTGTTCCTGTGTGATGGGAATGTGAAACAGAATGCGATTAAAGGAGAATAGAAATGTCGAACAAGCGCTGGCTCATACTCCCGGTCTTTCTTGTCGGGCTCTTTTCCCTGTCCTGCTCCAATGGCGGCGGGCCTTCCGGGCCGGAAACTCCCATGGAGATTCCCGAGGAGGAGGCCATTGCGATGATCCCTGACATCATCAATGAAATGAGCTTTTGGATCTCGGAAGGCCTGTTCTTCGCCGACTTCGGGCCGGGAAACCGGGACAGCGAGGAGCCGGTCTGGAACGGGAGTGCCTGGGAGTGGACCTGGACCGATAGCTGGTCGGAAGGCGGAGAGTCCATGAGTATGACTTACTCCTTCTGGTTGCAGTATCTCAATGCAGCTGGCACGCCGATCGAGGACTACAGCGAGGCTGACAGTTACCATCTGATTGTGGGTTCCTCCATGAGCTTTGCGGGAAGCGAAGGCAACTTCGAATATCTCTACGACTACGATTTTCAGTTCACAGGGCTTCAATCAGACACCGCAAACATGGCGGGTCTCTGTGAAATGAGCATGGATGAGGAAAGTCCCGATGGGGACTTCTATTTCGAGATGTCCTGGTATACCAAGACCGGCGGCGTGGACATTCCTCGGGCCGATGGCAGTTGTCCCAGTGGTGGCATGGTCTGGGAGTTTACTCCCTACGAGTTGCACATGGACTTCAATGATCCTGCTGGCTTCGTGAGCTACACGCTCTGGGAAGGGTCGACCGAGGTGATTTCCGGTCTAATCGAGCAGATCTGCGATCTTCTAAAACTCCCGGCCCCCGAAGGAGCCGGGCGCTTTGTGCCTGTTCTGAGATAAGGGCGTGTCGCAGGGACCGGGAAGAGGGACTTCAGTTGTGAGCAAGGGGAGTTTGCGCTTGCAGTCGTCCTGCCGATGATGTCACCGGTTCCATCATCGACACAGTGACAGAGATAGAAAGTCAGAATGGTCCTGGCTCCGTAGCGGCCGTTTTTCCCGAGGAAGAAGATCGTGTCCTGTTTATGGCACAGAGTCAGGGCTTGATGAGACTCTCGTAGAGAGATTGCGTGGCGGAAGCCACCGTGTCCCAGGAGTACTCTGAAAGTGCTCTTCGTCGGGCCACCATGCCGGCTGCTCCCACTTTTTCCGGTCTTTCCAGCAGGGCCCCGAGCTTGAGCGTGAGATCTTCCACGTCCTTGTTGCGGAAGCGGAAGCCCACGCCTTGCACCAACTCCAGATTCTCGGGAATGTCGCTGGAGAGAACGCAGCAACCGTAGCTCATGGCTTCGAGCAAAGCGATGGAGAGCCCCTCGATTTCGCTGGGCTGGCAGTAGAGGAAGCAGTTATCGAAAAGCTCATCGAGAGTGCTTCCGCTGACAAAGCCGGTGAAGATGATTCGCTCGTCTTCCTTTGCCATCTTATGGAGTTCGTCCACATAGCGGCCCGAGTGAAGTCCCTCTCCCGCGATCACGAGTTTCTTGTCCGTGTAGAGTTCCCGGTAGGCGCGGATCAGGTGGTGTGCGCCTTTCTCGACGGTCAGCCGAGCGATGAAGAATATGTAGCCGTCCTTTTCAAGGCCCCACTTTTCGCGGATCTCTGAAGGCTCTCTGGAGGGTGGTTCGCCAATACCGTTGGGAATGCACTCGGTGTCTGCCCGGTACTTGTCCAGATAGTACTCCTTCAGGACGCGGGAAACCACAATAGTACGGTTCGGGAAGCGGACGCTGAAGATCTCACAAAGCCTCAGGTAGAAACGGGCGAGACCATTCCATTTCCCTCGTTGCCAGTCCAGCCCGTGCACGGTGACGACGGTCTTGTGTCCGAAGAGGCGCGGGATCCAGGCGAAGAGACTGGGGCCGAGGGCGTGGTAATGCACGACTCCCCGGCGTCGAAAGAGGACATCGAGGGTTGCGATGAGTGCGTAAACCCAAGTGTCCAGGTGCTTGGTCTTCATCGTGGAGAGTCTGCGAATGCGGACGCCACGATACTCTTTCATCGGCGGAACATAGTACTTGCGCGCATAGACGGTGATATCGAGATCCTCGGCCTGCCGGCTTACGATCTCTTCAATGTGCCGCTCGATCCCGCCCTGAGTGGTGGGAATGCCACGGGTTCCGATATGGTAGATGCAAAGTTTATTCATAAGTTTTCCGATACCATTGACGGGTTTCGTGTATTAGTATCGGACTCTAGGAGTGTGCGCTCAGGCTGTCAATCTTCTTGAGCCTGTCGGGGCAAAAAGGACGGAAATGTCAACACTGGTTCTCGGGATCGCAGGGAGTGGAAAGACCCGCCTCTGTACCCGGCGCTGCCTCTCGGCGCTGGAAGAGGGTCGCCGGGTGATTATGCTCGTCCCGAACCGGGAAGAGGAGGCTCGCCTTCGCAGAGCTCTTCTCGAAGAGGGAGGAAGCCAGGCGAGGTTTCTGCCCGAGATCCGCACTTTCCGGGATCTTTCCCGCGAGATTCTGGACAGGAGAAAGCCCGGGTGGGCCAGTCTGGATCGCCTGGGGAGACGGCTCCTGATTCGCTCTCTTTTGGAGAAGCGGAAGGGAAGTCTGGGTGGTCTGGAGGCCAGTGCTCACACTCCGGGTTTTTCCGGAAGCCTGGACCACCTCTTCGTGGAACTCGGAGAGGCGGAACTTCTTCCTGAAGACCTGAGAAGTCTTTCCTCCGACAGGCTGGACACGATTGCCGGACTCTATGAGGACTTTCTGGCTTCTCAGGATCTCCGGCTGGACCGCAGCCGCAGCCTGTCCCTGTCCGCGAGTTTCCTCGAACAGGAACCGGAGCTTCTGGAGCCTGTGGACCTTCTGATCGTCGATGGCTTCGGAGATCTTTCACCCCTTCAGTTGCGTTTTCTGGATGCCCTGATCGCAAGGTCGAAAGAGACCCTGATTTCCCTCTGCCTTTCCCCGGAAGATCTGGAGGGTGAGGAGAGAGATCCATTTCGGAGAACCCGGGAGCTGGCTCGCCACTTTGCCCTGCGCGATGGATGGAAGCTGGAAGCTCTGGAAGATGTTCGTCGCTATGAAAGCGCGACTCTTACGGGCATTACCCGGGGACTCTTCCGCTGGGGTTCCGAGGAACCGGAACTCGACAGTGAGGGTCTTTTCCTGATTCGGGGAGCGACTCGCAGGGATGAGATTGAGGGGATCCTTCGCGAAGTTCGCACGTCCCTGCACGCGGGGGTTCCCGCTGGAGAAATCGCAATCCTGTTCCGGGATGCGAGTTTCGGGCGGCAGATGGCCGAAGCTCTTTCTCGCGAGAAGCTGCCCTTTTCCTACACGGTGAGCGATCCTCTCTCTTCCTGGTCCGTCCTTGCGGTCTTGCTGGATCTTCTGGACTGGGCTTCCGGCTCTCCTCCCCGGGATCTTCCCCAGACTCTTCGCGGCGGATATGTCGCCACACCCGACTCCCGGCTTCTGGCCATGGTGGAAGAAGGGCGGAAACGTTTTCTGAGGGGAGCGGAGGGATGGAAGGAAATCACCCGGGAGTTTCGCTCAAGGGAGCCGAAACTTGCGTGGGACTGGCTGGAGTGGCAGGAGTCTCTTCCCGGCAAGGCCATGGAAGTTCGCTCCTTCTATAATGATGTCCTTCTCCCCCTCCTTCGGCGGGTTTCGGAGAACCTCTTCTCCATGACCCGGGGGAATCCCTCTTCCTTTGCCCTTCTCGGCATGGACCTGCCGGCCCTGGAGGCAGTGGACAGGATTGGCCGCCGCCTCTGCGATGAGTTCGGGGGCAAAAAAGCGGGGCTGGCAGAGTGGAGCCTCTTGCTTCGACAGGTCTGTGAGGATGTGGAACTCAGCCGTGAGCTTGGAGTGGAAGGCGGAGGGGTTCATCTGGGCAATCCCCTGGAGACGCGTCTTCCGGAACTGGACACGGTCTTTGTTGGCGGACTGAATCAGGGAAGCTTTCCTCCGCCCTTCCGCGATGATCCCCTGCTTCGTGAAAGCGAAAGACAGGGACTGAATCAGGGCATGGAAAGCCGATCCCGTTTGTCCCGCCTTGCCACCTGGAAGAGCCGACAGGCCGGTGAACGCTATCTCTTTTATGTCGCTGCGACTCGCAGCCGTCGCCGTCTCTTTCTCTGCAATTCCCAGCGGGGAAGGCGGGGCAAGGAAATGGCAGCCTCATTCTTCCTTGATGAGATTGGTCGGGGTCTGAAAGAGGGTTTGCCGGAAGCTCTCTCGCTGCCTGATCTCTCGCTTTCTGCCAAACTCGCCCGGCCGGTAAGCCTGCGCGACCTTGCAAGAAACACGCTCTTTGCATCGAGTCGGAAACTGGAGGGCAGGACGACAAAACAGGCGGAGTCCTTTCTTTCCAAACTCGACGGTGGGGAACTGATCGACCGGGCCCGAAGCCGTCGTGCGCCCGAGATACCTCTGCCCGGGCACCCTGCTGCACGCGAACACCTGAAGGACCGGGACCTGTTTTACCCCACGCAACTGGAGACCTTTGCGAAGTGTTCCTATCGCTACCTGATCGAGAAGCTGCTTCGCCTCGAGAAGGAGGAGAACTTTGAGGCGAGCGCGCGGGAGGAAGGCAGCCTATTTCACAGAATCTTTGAGAACTTCTACCGGGACTGGGACAAGAAGACATTTCCCGAAGACAAGGAACTGGAGAGTCTGGTCGCCACTCACTACGATCGTGCGCTGAAAGAGCTGATCGGTGAGGGAGTTCGGAGTCTTCAAAGCGGGAGATTCCGGCTGGAGGATAAGAGGAGACTGGCCCTGATCCGGAGATTCCTGAAGAGAGATCTCGATCGCCTTCAAAGCAGTGGCTACCTTCCCCTCCAGCTTGAGAAGTCCATGAAGATTTCTTCCGGCGATCTTCCCGGTTCCGGAACGGAAGATCCCTTTCGCTGTGGAGGGATTGTGGACCGTGTGGATTCCAGCGCAGAGGGGGATCTTCATGTGATTGATTACAAGCGCAGTGCCACGAAGATTGAAGGTGAGGGGAGTCCGCGAATCACCCAGTTTCAGCCGGCTCTCTATGCCATGCTTTTCGGGGATCGCGTTGTCGGTTCCAGCTATTTGCCGGTTCGGGCCGACAAGAACCGTCATCGGGGGTTCTTTCTGTCGGAGCTATTCGACTTGCTGAAAGATTCCGGGAGCATTGTCGGTGCACCCGGCTGCCGCAAGATGGAAAAAGCGGACTGGGACGAGTGGCTTGAAATTCAAAGTGATGCGGTTCGGCACTGCGTAGCGTCCATCCGCGCCGGGAAATTCGCAGTGAATCCCCTGGAAGAAGATACCTGCAAGAACTGCTCTCTGAAGCGGCTCTGTCTGGTCGACGAGATGGGAGGCGAGATTGTCGGACTTTGAACTGAACTCTGAGCAAGTGCCTCCCGTGATGGAACATGATCGGCACCTGATTCTGTCTGCCGGTGCGGGAAGCGGAAAGACCCGTGTTCTTGTAGAGAGGGTTTTGCAGATCCTCCGAGATTCCCACTGGGATCTCTCCATGGTGCCCCGCATTCTTGCCATTACCTTCACCGAGAAAGCAACGCTGGCAATGCGACGCAAGATTCTCAGCAAGGTGGAAGAGGAGAGGGCGAAATGCGATCCGAAGGAGGCGGCCACCCTTCTTGCTCTTGCTCGCGAGATGGAGAACGCATCGATTTCCACCATCCACTCGTTTTGCTCCCGGATCCTGCGTGAAAATGCACTCGAGGCAGGTCTCGATCCGCGT
The DNA here is from genome assembly GCA_030748535.1 of Candidatus Krumholzibacteriia bacterium. NCBI lineage: Bacteria > Candidatus Krumholzibacteriota > Candidatus Krumholzibacteriia > Candidatus Krumholzibacteriia bacterium. The sequence continues at coordinate 29,400 of JASMLU010000002.1, read as the reverse complement.
TTTCGCATTCTTGATGACCTGGAGTTGTATGAAATCCGCGAGGAGATTCTGGAACTCCTCCTCAAGAGCCAGAACCCGGATTTGCTTTTGCTGGCCGGAGAGTTCGGAGTATCCGCGGTTCTCAGGGCGCTGGAGGAAGTGCGGGAATTGCGTCGAAGTCTCAACCTTCCTCCCGAGCTTCTCGACGAGAAGAGTTCCCGGGAATTGCTGAAAGACCTCAAGTCGGAAGTGATCGAGGCCCTGAGAGTGGCTCTTCTGGACAAGCTTCAACAGCTTCTCAATGACTTCCGCGGACTCTGCTCCCATTTCCCCGGAGAAAAGCACCCCACTGAAAAAGGCGATGAGCGGATCATCGCTTCGATTTCCATGCTTGAGGACATGGACCCCGACGCTCTGGATCCCGGCACCCTGAAGGAAGTGCTGCTTCGCATGAAAGGTCTGCCCCAGGGCGGGAAGGCGGTCGAGGACGGAGATGTCCTGAAGAAGAAATGGAAAAAGCTGAAAGATGAGATCGAGAATCTTCAGGCAACGGCGGAGAGACTTTCCACAGGGGACCCAACAGAAATCCCCGGCGCTCCAAAGGACCTGACTCTCGCTTTCTTCCGCCTTCTGGGGCACTACTCCCGGGAAGTTCACCGGGAAATGCGAAGCCGTGGATGTCTCGACCAGGAGGATCTGCAGATCGAGGCCGTGCGGCTTCTGGAGGAACATCCCCCCGTATTGCAACGCTACCGCCGCCTCTATCGCCATGTTCTCATTGACGAGTTTCAGGACACAAACAGTCTGCAGCTTCGTCTTGCCCGGCTTCTGGTTCCCGAAGATGCCGACCCGAAAAAGAACACTCTCTTTCTTGTGGGCGATCACCGGCAGAGTATCTACGCCTTCAGAAATGCGGATGTGGGGGTCTTTTTCCGGGAACGGGAAAAGATGGCAGCGAGAAAACAGGCCCGGGATCTGCGATTCAACTACCGCAGTCATCCCCGGCTGATGGACTTCTTCAACCAGTTCTTTCCGGTGAAGGAGTTCCCTCCGCTCAAGAGTCAGAAGCCGGGAGGCAAGGACCTCCGTGTTCTTCTCCAGATACGGGGGAGGGAGAAGAGCGAGACTCTTTTGGACTGTCGCCGGGATACAGCCAGGGCGATTGCGGACACGATCTGGAAAGCGCGGGAAGAGGGCTTGGCCATCCAGAACGAGGACGGGAGTTCCCGGCCTCTGGAGTGGAAGGATGTGGCCATCCTCCTGCGAAGCGGAACGGATCTTCCCGTCCTGACACGGGCTCTGGCCGAAAGAGGCATTCCCCATGAGGCTGCCGGAGGGCGAGAGTTTTTCCTGCGGGAGGAACTGGAGGACCTGGAGAACCTGGTTTCGGCTCTTGACGATCCTCTTCACCGCTTCAAGCTCTTTCGCGCGCTTCGGGGGAATCTGATCGGAATGTCCACGGCCGATCTTCTCTGCCTCTTTCCGCAGGTTCCCCGAAGACTGAAAACGCAGAGGCTATCGGCTGAGTTTCTCGACGGTCTTCGAGACCCGAAGAACCAGGGTAAACTCTCCGATGAAGGAGTTCTCCGCCTCCATCTCTTCCTTTCCCTGCTGGATCGGTTTTCAGGAAGACTCCATCGCATACCGGTCTCTCGCCTTCTTTCCGAACTGGTGGAAGCGACGGCCTATGATCTTCGGTCCGCCGGGGATCGTTTTGCGCTGAAGATCCTGCGGAACCTGCGGCAGGTCTCCGAGATCTTTCAAGAGATGGAGAATAGTCGTCGCATGACGGTGCGGGACTATCTTGACCACATGATCCGTGCCCGGGATTTGAACCCCCGGCAGGAGGAAGCCTGGGTTCCCGAGGAAGGCGAGAGCCTGCTCAGGATCTTCACCATTCATTCCGCCAAGGGGCTGGAGTTTCCCTTTGTCGTTCTTGCCGATCTTGACCGTGATGTGACAAGCGTGCAAAAGGAGGGGGAGATCAGCTCTCTGCGCATGGATCTTCCCGATGGCAGGCAGGAAAGCCTGGTGGGCCTTGCCTGGAAGGACATGGAGGAACTGAAAGTTACCAATCTCTGCCATGCATGGATCAAGCTGGAACGAAAGCGTCGCGAAGGAGAGGAAATGCTTCGCCTCTTTTATGTGGCTCTGACCCGGGCGAAAGATTACCTGCTGATGAGCGGCATTGCGGCGACTCCCGATCTGCGGGTTGATTTTCCGCTCCCCGTTTTGAACCCAACGAAGAGTTTTCTGGATATGCTCATGTCCCGTCTGCCCGGGATTGAACAGAAGCTCTATCGTCTCAATATCGTGGGCCAGGATGAGATTCCCTCCCTGGGTGAGGGCGTGAAGGCCGGGCCGGAGAAAGAAAAGGAAGCTCCCCGCAAGACTCACTGGCCCCATCTTCTGCCTCCGGAACTTCCTCCCTCGCGTGTAGAGATGCCGGTGACCGGTCTGACACTTCTTCGAAGCTGTCCCCTGCGATGGCTCCTGGAGAGAAGGCTGGGATTGCGGGGCCTGTCCGAAGCTCTCTTTGAGAGCTATGAAGAAAGAAGTGAGAGGAGTGCCGCGTCTGGAGCTTCCTTTGGAAGCCTCCTCCACGGCATTCTGGAAAATTGGGACTATCGACTTCCTGCAGAAGAGGCTTTTGAAAAAGCGACTCCCGGAGACCTTGAGGGCGAACTGCGCGAAGAGGCCCGGAGGATTCTCAGTTCTCTTGAGGAGAGCAAGCCGATGGATTTCGGAGTCGGCCCACTGTCGGCTGCCCGCCTGAGGCGGGAGGAGAGCTTTCTCCTGGATCTGGGAGAACTGGTGCTTACGGGCCAAACAGATCTGGTGGCCGAAGGGGAGGGGCGAAGAGTCCTCATTGACTGGAAGAGCGACCGGGTAGAAGGGGAGGCACTGAAGGAAAGGGCCTCCCACTACGAACTGCAGATGCAACTTTATGCGCTCGCGCTTGCAGAGTCCGGGCAGAAAGCTGACGAGGCTTTCCTGGTTTTCCTTCGCTCACAGGAGAAGCACCGCATCGATATCTCCGATGCAGCGCTGGAGACCGCCCGCATGGCGGCTCTCGACATCGCCCGTGATGCACGCGCCATCGGGGGGGATGTGGCACGCGTTGACCTTTCCCTCGACTCTCTTTCTTCTCCCCGGAATCCTCCCTGTAAGTTCTGCGCTTGGCGCGAAGGTCCCTGTACTCCCGGCTATCGGGATTCCGATTGAATTTCCTCGCGGAACAGGATAGCTTCCCTGCCTATGCGACAGTTCCTTGCAATTCTCTTTCTTCTGCTTCTGCCCTCACTGGCCCACGCGGCTGACTATGCTTCGGCACTTCTGATGGATGCCGCGAGTGGCCAGATTCTTCAGGAGGAAAACGCGGACCTCTCCCGGTCTCCCGCTTCCGTGGTGAAGCTTATGTTGCTGCTGCTGGCCAGGGAAGCCCAGGACCAGGGACGGGTGAGCCCGGAAACGCTTCTGGAGAGTTCCTCTTTGGCCCAGAGCATGGGAGGAAGTCAGGTCTATCTCGCAAAGGGAGACAAGACTTCCTTTCAGCGACTGATTGAGGCCGTGGCCCTTGGCTCTGCCAACGATGCAGCGGTCACGGTGGCCGAAGGGCTCTTCGGCAGCATCGAGGAAACGCTGGCCGCCATGAATAACCGGGCCGCCGGTCTGGGTATGGAATCCTCTCAATACGCAAATGTCACCGGGCTTCCCGCCAGCAATGGAATGCGGAATCTCACGAGTGCTCGCGACCAGGCGATTCTCGCCCGTGAGGTGATTCTGCATTACCCGGGAGTTCTGGAGTGGACCTCAAAGACCTGGACCCGCTTTCGCCGCGGTCTGGTTCTGGCCAATACCAATACTGTCCTCAAGAAATTCAAGGGAATGGATGGACTGAAGACGGGTTACCATGACGAGGCCCGTTCCAATCTGGTGGCAAGTGCCGAGCGAAATGGTCGCAGGCTGATTGCCGTGGTTCTGGGAGCCGAGAGCCAGGATATTCGCGACAACAAAGTGGTGGAACTGCTGGAAAGCGGCTTTCAGGATTGGACCCTTCGCCTGGCCCTGCGCAAGAACGACGGTCTGGGAGTGGAGTTTCCCGTTCGAAAAAGCTGGAAGGGCCGCGTAAGAGTGGCGGCTGCTGCGGACCTTCAATATCTCGTAAGGAAAGAGGATCTTGCGCGGGTCAGTATCTCGCTGGATCGGGCCGAGGATCTGTCCGCCCCGATTCGTGAAGGAGAGGTGCTTGGGGAGATCCAGGTGCTTCTTGAGGGAGAGGTGCTTGCCTCTGTTCCCGCTCTTGCCCAGAACAGTGTCCGAAAGACCTGGATTTCCAGAAAGTAGGCTATGCATGAAGATGATCCCGAGAGTTCTGATTCTTGTATTCTTCCTCCTTGCTTGCGGAGAGAAACAGGGGGAAAGCGTTTCCGGCGGAATCCAGTGGATGGATTATGAGTCTGGAGTGGCTCTCGCAAAGAGCGAAGGAAAGCCGGTCTTGATCGACTTTTGGACGAGTTGGTGCCACTGGTGCAAGGTGCTCGATGAGGAAACCTATTCACAGAAGATCGTTCAGGATCGACTGGCCGAGAGCTTTGTGGCGATCAAGGTAAATGCCGAGAGCAAGGATGCGCAGGGCGAGGGCGAAGAAGCCAAAAGCGGTGTGGAGCTTGCCCGTCAGTACAATGTGAAAAGCTATCCTACGACCTGGTTCCTCGATTCCGAGGGCAAGCCCCTGGCTCCTGTTCCCGGCTTTCGGAAGGCGGAGGAGTTTGCCGTCATTCTCGACTATGTTTCCACGGGCGCTTACCGGGACACGGGTTTCCAGGAATATATGTCTCAGAATCAGGACTCGGGAGAATCGCAGTAGGCTCCCAAAGCCAGACTGTATAGACGCGTCTCGGGGCTGTCACTTCTGCTGAGAAGCACGATGGGCACCCGGGCCCCGAGCACCAGCCCGCCAACCTTCACCTGGCGGTAGTCCAGGAGCGCCTTTACGACAAAGTTCGTGGCCGTAATGTTCGGGCCAAGAAAAATGTCGACGCAACCGGACAACTTGCTGTCGCTGCCTTTACTATCGGCGGACTCTCTGGAGAAAGCTACATCGAGAGCCAGCGGTCCCTCCATCCTCGCATCCCCCAGTGCCCCTTCTTCCACCCAGAGGGCGAGCTGTTTCATATCGAGAGTTTCGGGAAGATCCTTGTTCTCGTTCTCCACGAGAGCCAGGCCTGCAATCGCAGGTTCCGGAATCTCCAGCCGCCTGGCCAGCGCTACGGCATTGGAGAGAATGCTCTTTCTCGTTTCCAGATCCTGCTCGACATTGATGCCCCCGTCCGTGTGGAGCATCCATCGTCCCCTGCTTTCCAGAAGCGCGACATGCGAGAGTTTCCCGTCTCCCCGCAGACCTTCCTCCGCATGGAGAACCGCCTTCAATAGAGAGGAAGTGGACAGGCTTCCCTTCATGAGAATCTGGGCGCGGCCTTCGCGAACCTCCCGCACAGCCGCCTTCGCGAGAGTCTCGTCATCTTCCGGGATATCCAGAATGAGGGGGTTTTCGAGCCCCGCTTTCCCACAGAGTTCCCGGATCTTGTCTTCCGGTCCCAGAAGAAGGGGTTCGACAATGCCCCTGTGAGAAGCCCGGGCCAGAGCCTCGATCACGCTGGCCTTTGCCGCCCCCGCAACAGCAACCCTGCGCGGAGTGTCGCCTGAAAGACGGGCGATGAGATCCTCAAAGGAGCGAGGGGGCTGACTGCCGGATGGGCTTCCGGATTCCTGTTGATATACCCGAGCCTCTTCTTCCCCCTTGAGAACCCGAAGAGCCCCGAGTCCCAGAGCTTCCATTTCCTTTTCGCCGGGAGAGTGAAAGAGGGGAGCGAGACTGCTCAGGGAGTCCCGAAGCTTCTTCATGAGAAACTCGCAACGACTCATTCCGCCCGTAAGGACGATGCCGTCTACCTTGCCCTGAAGAGCGGCAATGCCGGCTCCGATTTCCTTGGCAATCTGGTAGGCCATGGCTTCGAGATGGAAGCGGGCCTCTTCATCGCCCTCCTCGATTCTCTTCTCGATTTCCCGGAGGTCGGCCGTGCCGAGGTAACTGTAGAGACCTGCTCCGGAGGAGAGTTGTTTTTCAAGAGAAGAACGGCTCTGCCCTGGAGCAAAGGCCAGGTCGAGGATTCCACTCAGGGGCAAGGCTCCCGCGCGGTTTGCGCTGAAAGGACCCATGCCGAGAAGACCGTCGTTGATGTCCCGGATCTTTCCCCCGCGCATGAGAGCCACACTGATTCCCCCGCCAAGGTGGGCGGCGATCAGGCGGGTCTCCTCCAGGGGCTTGCCCAATTCCTCGGCGGCCTGCCGGCAGACAGCCTTCAGGTTCAGGGCATGTCCCCGGCCGCGTCGTTCGATTCCCTTCACTCCGCTGACGCGTGCCACATCGTCCATTTCATCCACGGTTACGGGGTCTACCACACAGGCCCGTGTTCCATGGGCTTCTGCCAGATCCAGCGCCAGAAGTCCGCCCAGCAAGCTGGCGTGTTCTCCGTAGCGGGCAGAGCGGAGGTCGTCTGCCATTTCCCTGTTGACGATCCAGGTTCCGCCTTCCAGGGGTCGAAGAGGACCCCCGCGACCGACGATCATGTCGAGTTTTCCGGGATTGTGGCGTTCAAGAAAGTCGAGCAGGGTCTGTTTTCTCAGGGAAAGCTGTGCTGCGATGGAGGGCAGTTGCCGCAGTGCGGAAGCATCGTGCTCCAGCGACTCTTCCACGAGGATTCCCTCTTCGGAAAAGAGAGCGATCTTCGTGCTGGTCGATCCTGGATTGATCACAAGGATGGAAGGCATTTTCCTCCACGAGCTTGAAGAACAAGAAAGTTCCTCGGGGAGGATGAAGCAAGAGGGGGGAAGGGGCAAGCAGGAAGCTAGCCGACTTTCTGATGGGAGGGACTCTTGCCCTTCTCTTCTTCCTGCACTTCGGGGGGACCTTCAAGAGGCAGGGTGAAGGAGAAGGTACTTCCCTTTCCCGGCAGGCTTTCCACGCAAATGTTCCCGCCGTGGAGGTTTACATAGTGGCGGGCGAGGTCGAGACCGAGTCCGGCCCCGGTTTCCATTTGGGCCATGGGATCATGGGAGCGGTGGAATCGACTGAAAATACGCTCCTGGTCCTCGAGCGCAATGCCGATGCCGGTATCCCGAACGCTCACGATAATCTCGTCGCCGCGCCTGCGGGCAGAGATCAACACCTCGCCACCCTCGCGATTGTATTTCACGCCATTGGTGAGCAGATTCCAGATCACCTGCTGGATGCGGAAGGAATCCATGCGGATTTCCGGGACCCCTGTAACATTGTCGATGACCAACTGCACGCCCTTCTCCTGGGCGCGGCTCTGAACCGTGGAGACGGCTTCCTCGATGACACTTTTCAGGTCAGACCGCTGCAGGTTCAGGCGACTCTGCTGATCCTCGCTCCGCGAGTAGTCCATGAGATCCTCGATCAGGGCGAGAAGCTTGTGGCTTTGATCGTAAACCACTTCTGTGAACTCCGCGCGAACATCTTTCGGCAGATCCCCCCGGAGTTGTTCGGAGTAGGCAATGACGGAGGTCAGGGGCGTCTTCAACTCATGGCTGACCTTGGCCAGCAGGTCGAGCTTGCGTTTGCCCAGTTCCATGAGCCGCAGGTTTGCCTTCCGCAGTTCTTCCAGAGCCTGATTTCTCTGCCTCATGTAGATGCCACTAATGGCATCTTTTCCCTTGGAGAGAAGCATGATCAGGCGTGCCAGATTACCGGACAGGGTCTCCGGGCTGCTTTCGCGGCTCACCACTTCCCAGAGGAGATTCCCCATGAGATTGATGATGAACTGCATGTCACGGATCGGCTGGCCGCTCTTTGCATTCCGGTCACTTGTAAAGTCAATGAAGAAGGTGTAGAGGTAGTCATTGTCGAAACGGAGAGACTGGAGGATGGGATCGAGATAGCTCCAGGCCAGTTTGTCCAGATCCTCATCGCTCTTGTCCTGGAAATTGGCCTGCCCGGCGGAGCGAATACCCAGAGCCATCCGCTCCTGAACGACAGGCAGATTACTTTCCAGGATCTCCAGCAAAGTGGCAGTTTTTTCCATGACTTTCTCCGGGAGGAATAGGGACTCCGGGAAACAAGATCCCAAAAGGGTGCAGACTTCCTGTTGATTCCCTCTTCTTCCTCGCTAGAATGCAGCAAGAGGCTTTCATCCCCGAGGATGAAGCCCCACCGATTTCCCCTACAAGGAGAGCAAGAAACATGTCAGAGCTTTCGCACCTGGATCCGGAGGGCCGTGCCCGAATGGTGGACGTGGGAGACAAGAAGCTATCGGCGAGAATGGCGCGCGCCCGGGCTCGAGTTCAACTGGGTCAGGAATCCATGGAGGCTCTTCGGGAGAACCCGAAGGGAGATGTCTTCGCAGTAGCCCGAATCGCAGGGATCCAGGCGGCCAAGCGTTGTGGCGAACTGATTCCCCTCTGCCACCCGATCCCCCTCCATCATGTTTCCGTGGATCTTCACCTCGAAGTCGAAAGCAGGGAGATTCTGATCGAGTCTCGGGTCTCCTGTGAGGGGAAGACCGGCGTGGAGATGGAGGCTCTGAGTGCCGTCAGCGTTTCAGCGCTCACGGTCTATGACATGCTCAAGGCCGTGGACAAGGGCATCCGGATCAGGGAGATCTTCCTGCTGGAAAAAAGCGGGGGCAGGTCCGGGCACTGGCAGAGGGAGACAGAATGAGCACCGGTCCCGAGCGACTGTTTGTGAGCGTTGAGGAAGCGATCGACCTGATCGAGCAGCACCTTCCTCCCGCCTCAAGCGAAGTTCTTCCTCTTGACAAGGCCAGCGGCAGGATTCTCATGGAGGATCTTGCGGCCACAGAAGACCTGCCCCGCTTTGCCAACAGCGCCATGGACGGATTTGCACTTCGCGAAGCAGATTTGAAAGGGGCTTCGAAAGAATCTCCCCGCAGTCTTCCTCTCGCCGGGGAAATTGCGGCAGGGGGAGACCCGGCAATTCCCTGGCCCCCGGGAAGCTGCCTTCGCATCCTCACCGGCGCCCCGGCGCCCGCAGACTGTGAGGGCGTGGTTCCCGTCGAGGACTGCGAGGAGGGGGACGGCGTGGTTCATTTCCATGCCGAACTCCCCCGGGAAGTCCGTCATTTGCGTCCCGCCGGAGAGGATGTTCAAAAGGGAGAACTCCTCATGGAGAATGGGAGGCTTCTGCGCCCGGCGGAAATCGCCCTCCTTGCCGCACAGGGAGTGAGAGAGTTGCCCTGCGCTCGGCTTCCCCGTGTTGCACTTCTGGCAACAGGAAACGAGCTTGCCGATTATCGGGAAAGCCCTGGCCCTTCGGGCATTCGGGACAGCAATCGCCCGGCCCTGAAAGCAATGCTTGAGGCTGAGGGCTTTCAGCCGGAACTGATCGGCCCTGCTCCGGATCGAAAGGGGGCGCTATCGGACCTTCTGGCTTCTGCATTGGACGAGTATGACTGTCTGGTCACAATCGGGGGAATCTCGGCAGGGCGTTATGATCTCGTGGGAGAAAGCCTGCAGGCTCTCGGCGCGCGCTGGATTTTCCATAAGGTCACCCAGCAGCCCGCCAAGCCCCTGGCCTTCTTTCAATGGAAAGCCAAGCCTGTGTTCTGTCTTCCCGGCAATCCGGTTTCCAGTTTTCTGGCGGCCTGGTTCTACCTTCTGCCTGCGCTGAAGAGGATGAGTGGTCACCGGAAGACTCGCCCCCCGGAAGTTCTGGCAGTGCTGGAGGAATCGCTTTCTGGAAAACCCAAGAAGAGCTTCTTCGCAAGAGCGCATACCCGCTGGGATGACGGGCAGTTTCTCAGCCGGCCCTGCCCTCCCCACGGGAGTCACATTCTCAGCAGCCTTGGAGAGGCCAACAGCTTTATCCTGCTTCCGCCAGGGCAGGGAGAGCTTCCGCCGGGATCAGGCGTGAAGGTTTTCTTTTTCCATCCGGATATTTCTCAATGAGACGAGCGCTATGGCAATGAGCCAGAGGTCCAGGATGATAATCGCAAGTCCGGTTCCGATCAGGGACCAGCTTCTGGCAAGGATGAATGTTCTGTCAGGGGATTGTTTCCGGAAGGCGAAATCCAGGGCAGAAAAAAACCTGCAGGAGCTACGCCGAAGCGAAAACTCCCGCAGGAGGGTGAGAGAAAGTAGAATGTTAGAGGATCGGGCAGAGGCCTGTCAAGCCCCTCGGCCGATTTTTCCGCCGGGCCAGTACAGGATCCTCCCGCAATTCTCGCAATGTAGGATTTTATCGCTGTTCTCGGCCGAAGTAAAAGCCGTTGGAATCACAGCAAAGCAGCCCAGGCAGAGGTTTCCGGTCACCGGAACCACAGCCCGACCGAGTCTCTTGCTGGTTCTTTCATAGCGGCTGAGAAGCTGGGGACGGATGCTCTCCGACAATTCCTTGCGGGCTCCCTGAAGGTCGTCCAGACCCTCCAGACCAAAGCCCATGTCGGCCAGTTTCTGTGCGTGGGTCTTGTCCTCAGTTTCCCGGATCATGTCATCGAGATCCTGAAGCGCCACCAGGCGAAGCAGGTGTTCATTCAGATCGGTCAATCATTCACCCCCGATTATGGACTGGAATTCTTCAAAGTTGCCCGAGCGAATCATGTTCATGCGAGTGTCCTCATTGCGGACCATTTCGACAACCTTGCCAAGTGCGGGAAGGTAGCGGTTTTCCTTCTCCACGGGAGGTGCGATGAACATGAAAAACAGGCGGACGGCCTTCGCATCAATGGCTCCGTAGTCGACACCCTTCTGGGAAATTGCAACCAGTGTCATCAGCCCGGGAACCGCGAGGGAGCGCCCGTGGGGGAATGCCACTTCGTTTCCAAGGCCAGTGCTGCCCAGGCTTTCCCGGTTTTTCAACATGCCGAGAATGACATCCCGATCCTGAATAACCCCGGCCTGCACTGCATGGTCGACCATTTCCTCGAGAGCTTCGTCTCTTGAAGTGGCATTCAGGTTTGGAATAAAGAGTTCAGGCTTGAAGAGAGTCAGGAGTTCTTCGCGAGTCATGGGAGATAGGCTTCCTTCGTTTCGAGAAGAGGTCTGTGTCAATGGTCTCTCCCTTGGGCGGGATTAATGATGCCTACAGGCTAACAAAAGTCTGCGGTGGGGACAAGCCATGAAGGCTTCCCGACGGGGAAAAAACCTGCTATCTTCTGCGCATGTCAACAGGGTTCTCAAAGGGGCAGGTGATTCGCGCCGAAAGCGACCGCTATCGGGTGCTGACGGAAGAGGGAGAGGTTCCCTGCCGTCTTCGGGGCAGGATCAAGAAGGAAGAGCAGGGCCGCCTGCGCAATGTGGTGGTGGGGGACCGGGTACACATTCTCCTTACCGGTCCCGACGATGACCCGGCCCGGGACGGTGTCATCGAGGAAGTCCTTCCCCGCGACAATTTCCTTTCTCGGGCTTCGGCGGGCAGGGGACGCAGGGAACAGACCCTGATCGCCAACATCGACCGCGTGATTGCGGTCATGAGTGCCCGGCAACCGGACTTCAACGCCGGTTTTCTGGACCGCCTGCTGGTGGCTTCCTCCCAAAGAAGGATCGACTCCCTCCTCTGTCTGAACAAGTGTGACCTGCTTGGCCGTGACGAGATCGAGAAACTGGTGGAACCCTACCGCCTTGCCGGCTATCCGGTTCTTCTGGGTTCCGCCCTCAGTGGCGAGGGTCTCGATTCCCTGGCCGCTGAAATGAAGGATCGGGTCAGCATCTTTCTGGGACCTTCCGGGAGCGGCAAAAGCAGCCTCCTGCATCGGATCCAGCCGGGTCTGGAAATCGCCACCGGAGAAGTGAGTGAATCCACGGGCAAGGGGCGGCATACCACGAGCTACACGCAGATTCACGCTCTTGATTCGGGGGGTTTTCTTGCAGACTCGCCGGGGATGCGGGAGTTTTCTCTCTGGAAGATCCCGGCCCGGGAGCTCTCAGGCTACTTCCCCGAATTCAGGGACTATAGCTACGGCTGCCACTTTCCCGATTGCAGTCATTCTCACGAGCCCCGCTGCTCTTTGCGGGAAGCGGTGGAGAACGGCAAGGTTAATAACACTCGCTACAAGAGCTATCTTACTATCCTGCAAGATCTTAACGCCCCCTCTTGACCTCAATCCGGAAACTGTGCTAGGTTTGAAAGGGGAAGTCCGTCTTCCCGCTCCGTTTTTGTTTTATCAAGGGGGCAGTTTTGCGCGGTAAAGTAAAGTGGTTCGACGAGGCCAAGGGATATGGTTTCATCGAGCAAGAGACCGGGGATGATATCTTCGTCCACTTCTCCAACATTGAAGGAGAAGGCTTCCGGACTCTCAACGAAGGACAGGAAGTCGAATTCGAGATCAGCCAGGGCCCCAAGGGCCCACTGGCCACAAACGTGACCAAGGCCTGATCGGCGTTTCAATCCGAGCCCCCGCTTGCGGGGGCTTTTTTTTTTGGAGGGTATCTTCCATGAAAGCTGAGATGGCCAGCCATGTGCTGCTGAATCTTCGCGTCATTCCTGTTGGGGAAGCGAAGGTGTCTGTGTCGGACCGGGGCTTTCTTTTCGGAGACGGGATCTATGAGACCCTTCGGGTCTATGGAGGTTGCCCCTTTCTTCTCGATGAACACCTCCTGCGGCTGCGGGAGTCTGGGCGGTCGATTTATCTGGATCTTCCCTGGTCGGACGGGGAACTGAAGGAGGGAGTCCGGGAACTTCTGGAGACAAACCGGATCTCCGAGGGCCGGATGAGGATTACGGTCACTCGGGGAATCGGGGATGTCCGGGCGCGCCCCCATGAAATGAAGGATCCTCTGCTCGTCATTCGGGTGGAGCATTATGAGGCGCCCGCAGAGGACTACTATGAGACGGGCGTGAAGGTGGAAATCGCCGACCGCTTTCGCAATCTGCCGGCCGCCCTGGATCCCGCGGTCAAGAGCGGCAACTTTCTCAACAACCTTCTGGCCCGGTTCGAAATGAAGCGGGAGGACAGTTTCGAGATCCTTCTTCCCAATCACCGGGGAGAGTTGACCGAGGGGAGTCTTTCGAACCTCTTTCTCGTGGATGAGCGGGGAAAACTGCTGACGCCTTCACCCGAAAGCGGACTGCTTCTGGGAATTACCCGTTCCCATGTACTGGAGATTGCCAGAAGCGAGGGGCTGGATCTGCGGGAATGCACCATCCTCCCCCGGGATCTCCGGGAGGCAAGCGAGGCCTTCCTCACGGCCAGCACTCTGGAGATTCTGCCCATTGCCTTCGTGGAAGAGAAGAGGATCGGTGAGCCGGGGATGGGTCCCGTGACGGCGATGCTGCGGGAGGCTTATCGACGGGAAGTTCTCGAATACTGCCATCGCAAACGAGAGGGCAAAAAAAAACCCCGTCGATGACGGGGCTTTTTCACAAGGGGAGCGTTCCTAGAAAGGGCGCAGATCCCTGCTGTCAGTGCCAGAATCACAGTCGATCAGAAGCTCGAAGCTTGAGGAGTAGCCACTCTCGTTGCCGGAGAGGTCACTCGCACTGATCCGATACTGCAGGCGATGCAGACCGGAACCGCTGATCTGGTCGTAGTAGCTGGATGTCAGGGCGGAACCCATGGACTCCCACTGACCGTTGGCCGACAGGCGGTAAACGGTGTAGTGGCTCAGGTCGGACTCAACATTGTTCGACCAGATCAGAACCAGCTTGCTGCCGTGAGCTTCCACGGAGAGGTTCATCGGGGCAGCGGGAGGAACCAGGTCTTCCTCAGTGTGAGGGGCGACCGGGTTGGAATTGGTGCCAGAGCAACCGGTCAACGCAAAGGCGAGGACGGTAAGCAAGGCGATCAGAGTCAGAGCATTACGCATTATCAGGTTCTCCTTTTCAAATGCATGCACGCGCGTATATGGCGTTTGATCGGGAATCAAAATGGCTGCGAGGAAACAGGAGGTCGTGTCGATTAGCAGGTCAGGTCGTCCCCCCGCAGCCGCTCTCGAAAAGCAATCTCGATGCCACGGTCCACTTTCTCTCGAGTCGATGTGTAAGCCAATGCTATTCAATGGTTTACATATACGGCCTGACTCCGGCAGCGGAGATTGGTCGGAAGAAGGGCTTGGAATTCAGCCACTCAGGGTGAAAAAAAAACCTGCTACCGGTCATTTCTTTCCCCAGCTGTTCTTGACAGCATTTGCAGATCTCCGCTAATCTGCTATCGGTAAAGGGTTTAAACCCTGCCCGAAAGGAGAGGGCGCATGACGAAGGCGCAAATCGTCGAGGAAATTGTCCAGAAGACCGGCTTGACCAAGAAGGATGTGGCCGAAACGGTGGACCAGTTCCTGAAGTCTATCTCCGATGCCCTGGCCGACGGAAAACACTTGGAAATCAGGGGCTTTGGAACCTTCAAGGTGAAACTTCGCAAGGCGCGGATGGCCAGGAATCCGAGAACCGGTGACCCGGTTCCGGTTCCCGAGCGCCTTGTGCCTGTGTTCAAGGTGAGCAAGGAACTAAAGGATATGGTTGCTACAACCAATCCCATTGCCGGGGAAGATGCGGATCTGGTTCTGGAGGATCCCCCCGATGAATTGCCACCCGGTTCGATATTCTGATTTTTCCGACGAAACGAGAAAAAGGCCCTCATCCTTGAGGGCCTTTTTCATGGCGGTGAATTCGGAGAATCCTAGTTGTCGAAGAGCCAGGAGAGCGAGACGCTCAGATCATAGTGAGAGGTGAGATCCAGATCCTCGGTGGTTTCTCCCGGCATCCAGACCCCGTTCCAGGCGCAATCTCCCCGCAAGTATAGATCGGAGAAGAGGTTCCGTCGAACGCCGATGCCCAGTTGAACACTTTTGTCACTGGAATAGACGCCGCTTTCGTGGCGATTGAAGCTCCCCACTCCCGCCAGCAGATGCATGAAGAAGCCCTGAATGGGAAGAAGATCCCGGGTCAGGGCAAACTGCACCCGGCTGACATAGTCATCTATTCCAAAAGGAAGGCCGCCGCCCTCGATGGTCGAGCGGGCCATGTGAACCTGAAAACCAAAGTAGGGAACGAAACGCAGGTCCGCGCGAAGGCCCCAGGAGAGGGTGCTTTCGTAATTCGAAAGGGAGGAGTCATACTTGAGCAGTCCCAGACTGGGGGAGATCTCCACACTGGGAAGTTCCTGATAGGCCAGGGAAGGACTGGCCACAAAGAGGGCGAGCAGCAGGAAGGGCAGCAAGAATGTCTTTCTCATCATGTTCCTTCGGTTAGGAGGTTTCGGTCCGAGGGATAGATTAGGGAAGGGGGCATGGGAAATCAAGGTCTGCTGTCAATTCCCGGCCGCTTGCATGCGCCCCACTCCTTCGCTAGACTGTTGCCGAAAGGGGGACGCCCATGAAGTTTCGTATGGGAATTGCCCAAGTGGATTCTGCCCTGGGGCTTCAGGAGAAGAACCGGGATCTTCACCTTGCCAGAATCGAAGAGGCGGCATCGAAAGGTGTCGACCTGCTGGCATTTCCGGAACTGAGTCTGACGGGTTATCTCGTCAAGGACATGGTTCCCGATCTCGCGCTCTCTCCGGAGGATTCTTTTCTTGATCCCCTGCGGGAAGCTTCCCGTCACATGGACCTGGTTTTCGGTCTGGTCGAGGAGTCCCGGGACTTTCTTCCCTCCAACAGCCTGATCTGGATGAGCGGCGGCGAAGTTCTTCATATTCACCGGAAGGTCTACCTTCCCACCTACGGCATGTTCGAGGAACAGCGCTACTTTGCCCGCGGTCAGCGCATTGAGGCCTTCGATACCCGCTTCGGCAGGATGAGCATGGCGGTTTGTGAGGATCTCTGGCATCCTTCGCTCAGCCATCTGGCCTTTCTCGATGGTGCTTTGGGGATGATCTGTTCCGCGGCCAGTCCGGTTCGCGGAGTGGAAAAAGGGGATCTTCCTCCTTCGGCTGCCTTCTGGAACCAGCGCCTGCTGCATGATGCCAGTGTCTACGGTTCCTTCATTGCCTTTTCCAATCGTGTGGGAGTGGAGGACGGAATCAGTTACTGGGGCGGAAGCCGCATGGTGAGTCCCGGTGGCACCCTGATCGCAGAGGCGCCCATGCACGAGGAAGCTCTTCTTGTTGCGGACATCGATCTTGGAGATGTTCGAAGGGCGCGGCAGCGGTTTCCCCTTCTTCGGGACGAGTCTCCGGAAACCACCTACCGAAATCTGGAGCGCATTCTCAAGAAGCGCGCAGGACTGGAGGAGGAGTGAGGACTCCCTTCGCAGATATCGACTATGAACTCGTTCACCGGATTCTGATCCGTTTCCTCCAGAGTGAAATCGGAAGGACCGGGCTGGAACGGGGTATTCTCGGGCTTTCCGGGGGCCTGGATTCGGCACTGGTGGCCTATCTGGCCGTGGAGGCTCTCGGAGTCGATCGTGTGACGGCCGTCTCCATGCCCTATCGAAGCAGTTCCGAAGAGAGCCGTTCGCACGCAAGGCTGGTGGCTTCGGCGACGGGTCTGGAGCTTCTGGAAGTGGATATCAGTCCCATGGTCGATTCCTATTACAAGAACGAGCCGGATGCGAGCACCCTCCGGCGAGGCAACAAGATGGCCCGTGAGCGGATGAGCATTCTCTACGATCTCTCCGCCGAGAAGGGGGCGCTGGTTCTGGGAACCAGCAACAAGAGCGAACTCTTTCTTGGATACGGCACGGCCTTCGGCGACCTGGCCAGCGCGGTCAACCCTATCGGCGATCTTTACAAGAGCGAAGTGAGACAACTCTCCCGCCTTCTTGGAGTTCCCACAGAAATCGTGGACAAGCCTCCGAGCGCCGACCTCTTTGCGGGACAAAGTGACGAAGAGGATCTGGGTTTCAGCTACGATGAGGTGGATCCCCTTTTGCGCCTCATGCTCGATGAGCGTCGCAATACCGAAGAATGCGTGGAGGAGGGTTTTGACCGTGCTCTGGTGGAGAGGGTTACGGAGATGATTCGTCGCAGCCAGTTCAAGCGCCGCCTGCCGGTGGTTGCGAAAATCTCCCGCCGCACCGTGGATCGGGATTTCCGCTATCCCCGCGACTGGGGAACCGGATGAGCGGGAAACTCGTTCTTGTCCCCACGCCTCTTGGAAACCGGGAAGACATTACCCTTCGCGCTCTGAGAGTTCTGTCGGAAGCCGACCGGATTGCGGCAGAAGACACCCGGCACACCGGGCGACTTTTGAAGCATCATGGGATCAGCACCCGGATGATGAGTTTCCATGAACACAATGAGGCACGCCAAAGCCTTGCGATTGTGGAGCTCCTGAAAGAGGGAAAACTCATTGCCCTGGTCAGCGATGCGGGAATGCCCGGCATCAGCGACCCCGGCTTTCGGGCACTTCGAGCGGCTCGGGAGGCGGGTCTTCCGGTGGAGGTTCTTCCCGGTCCCTCGGCCATCCTTCCGGCTCTGCTGCTCAGCGGGCTCCCCTGCGACCGTTTCTCCTTTGAGGGATTTGTACCCCGCAAAAGCGGTGCCCGGCTCCGTCTTTTCGAGTCCTTCGCCACAGAGAGCCGCACCACGATTTTCTATGAGTCTCCTCACCGGATCGCGAAGTCGGTGGACGCGCTGGCCGAACTCTATCCGGATCGCGAAGTGGCCATTGTTCGCGAGATCAGCAAAATCCACGAGGAGGTTTTGCGGGACTCTGCACGGGCTCTGTCCGGGATGCTGAAAGAGCGACGCCTGAAAGGAGAGATCGTTCTCCTGTTGGGCCCGGCAACTTGACTTGAGGCAGAGCCTCCGCTAGCTTTTGCCCCTCTGAGGAGGATCATGCTCAAGACCCGTATCCAGAACGCTGTCCGATTTCCACTCGAGCCTCTGGCCCGTTTTCTCCTGCACATCGGATTGACGCCGAATGCCATGACCATGATCGGTCTGGTTCTTTCGCTGGCCGCCGGCTATTCCCTTATCCGGGGGCAGATGATCTCGGCAGCCTGGTTGCTGCTCTTCGGGGGAATCTGCGACATCCTCGATGGAAGCATGGCTCGCAGCGGCGGGCGGGAAACAAGGCAGGGTGCCTTTCTGGATTCCACCCTCGATCGCCTCGGGGAGATCGCAATTTTCCTCGGTCTCCTGGTGGTTTTTGCGGGACAGACCTTTCTTCAGTTTCTCGTGGTACTCGCCCTGAGCGGCTCCCTGATGACCAGCTACGCCCGCGCCCGGGCCGAGGGTCTCGGTCTGGATGCAAAAGTCGGCTTGCTGGAAAGGCCCGAGCGGGTGGTGCTTCTTATTCTCGCACTCTTTTTCCCCGATTGGACCGTCTGGAACCGTCCCTTTCTGATCTGGGTACTCTGGATCATGGCTCTTCTTACCTGGCTGACGACACTTCAGAGGATGGTACATGTGCTGGTGAGAAACCATGAATAGCCCGAATGCCCCCGGCTTCTTTCTCACTCTTGAAGGAGGGGAGGGAAGCGGAAAGAGCACTTTGAAGATGCATCTCCGGGAATATCTTGAATCCCGGGGGCAGGAGGTGCTCCTCACCCGGGAGCCCGGGGGGCCGGGGATCTCCGAAGCAATCAGGGACATCCTTCTGGACAATGAGCACCGGGAGATGGACGGCTTGACCGAACTCTTCCTCTACCTTGCCTCCCGGCGGCAGAATCTGGTGCAGACCATCCTTCCTCATTTGAAGAAAGGCGGCGTTGTCATCAGCGACCGCTTTCTCGATGCCAGTGTCGCCTATCAGGGAGGCGGCCGGGAACTGGGGCATGAAAGGGTGGATCGACTGAATCGCGAAGCCGTGGGGGAGCATTTTCCGGATCTGAGCTTTCTGATAGATGTGGATCCTGATCTTGGCTTCCGCCGTGGACCCGGGCAAAGGGAAAGCGACCGGATTGAAAACGAGGCCATGAGTTTTCATCGGAAGGTTCGGGAGGCTTATCTGGACGCAGCGAAACGAAACCCGGAGCGCTTTCGCATTCTGGACGGAAGCAGGAGTGCCGAAGAAGTGGCAGCAATCGCCATCGCAGAGCTGGAGAGTTTCCTGAATTCCCGCGTCTAGCATGCCGCTTGCGTCCTTCCCCATTCCCCCTTATGATTGACGGGATACCATTTGAAAGGGTGCCATGCGTAAACGACTCTATCTTCTCGTCCCCGTTCTGATTGCGGCCAGCCTGGTTGCCAGCATCGCCTTCGGTTTTCCCCGAAAGGAAGCCCCCGCGGCCGATGCCTTCCGCGAATTTGAGCGTTTTTCCAACGCCTATCGGGCAATTCTCGGCAACTACGTCGAGGAAGTGGACAGCCGGGAACTGGTGGATGCGGCCATCGATGCCATGTTCGAGCAACTCGATGCTTTCAGCACCCGAATGGAGCCCGAGAGTTACGAGAATCTCACGATCCGCACCAGGGGAGAGTTCGGAGGACTTGGCATCCAGATCGGAATTCGCGATGACTATCCGACAGTCATCAGCCCCATCGAGGACACGCCTGCCGCCCGTCTGGGCATACGGGGGGGCGACAGGATTGAGGAGATCGAGGGGGAAAACACCCTTGGCTGGAAGATCCAGGACGCCGTGGATCTGCTTCGGGGACCCAAGGGAACTCAGGTAAACATCGGCATTCGTCGCCCCGGAATCGAGGTGATCATTCCTTTTGATATCACTCGGGACATCATCAAGGTGAAGAGTGTTCCCTACACCTTCCTTCTGGAAGGAGACATCGCCTACCTGCGCTGTTCGAACTTCGGGGAGAAGACGGCCGGCGAAATCCAGCGGGCGATTCATGAGATGGAATCCCGGGCAAAACTGAAGGGCATGATTCTCGACCTGAGGAGCAATCCCGGAGGGCTTCTGGACGCAGCCTGCCAGGTGAGCGACCTTTTCCTCGACCGTGGGCAGCTGATTGTTTCCGCCATGGGCAAGTCTGTTCCCCGAACCGACTATGTGGCCCGCACGAGCGCGACCTTTGCCAGGGACTATCCCCTGTTGGTAATGATCAATGGGGCCTCCGCTTCTGCCAGTGAGATTGTGGCCGGTGCCCTTCAGGACTGGGACCGGGGACTGGTAGTGGGACTCAATTCCTTTGGAAAGGGAAGCGTGCAGCGCCTCTTCCCGGACATGGCCGTGTCTGACAGAACCTACAATCAGGAAGATACCGGTGCGCTCAAGTTGACCACTTCCTACTACTACACGCCCAGCGGGCGATGCATCCAGCGCAAGAAATTCGACAGCAAGGACTTCATGGAATCGATGGGAGACATGGAATCCGACAGTCTTCCGGAGTCCCACTTTGAGTCCATGCCCCTGGAAAGCCTGCCGCGTTTCAGCACCTTGGCTCTGGGAAGAGAGGTTCTCGGCGGCGGAGGCATTCACCCTGATTTCAAGGTAGAGGAGAGGGATTTCTCGGACCTTGCACTTGTGCTAAGTGGCAAGGCTTCGTTTTTTCACTACGCAATGCAGGAGCTTCCCAAGGGGGAGATTGCCCTGAGCTACCGTGCAGACCGGCAGGAGACTCGCAAATTCCGGAGTTTCTTGCGGAAGCAGGAATACGATCTGGACGAGTTCGGGGAAGAGGATTTCGAGAAAGAGAGGGACTTCATTGCCTCCCGCATCCGCTTCGAAATGCTCTACAACCAGTTCGGCCTGAAAGAAGCGGTCAGAGCGGGAATCGGGGATGACTGGGAATTGCAGGAAGCTCTGCGTCTGATTCGAAAGCACAAGACGCTCGACGGTCTGCTGGAAGCGGAAGAGTCACAACCCTAGCCATCGCTCCGGCGATGGCGCCGGAAGGTGGAATGTACCAGGCGACACTCATTGTCGACGCAGACGCGGGGGTTCTTGCCGAACGCGAGGACTACCATGCCGCCAATGAGTTGGCGCAGCGGGCTTGGCAGCAGTGGCGGGATTCCGGTTCCAGTTCGGCGGCCTTCGAGACCCTCGACATGGACCTGGTCGATGACTACATCCGCTCCCAGCGGGTGGATCCCTACTTCCCTGATTTTCTGGATTTCATTTCCGAACGGGACATTCTCTTCGGCGTAACCACACAGCGACTTGGGCGCATAGTTGAAACCCTGCTCCGCCGCGAGGGCCTGGAAGGGATTCCGGTTTTTGCCAATCAGATGGAAGTGGAGCCCTTCACCATCCGTCTCCGCTTTCCCTACTATAATGTGCTCGGTTGCGATCTCTGTCCCAGTTGCAATCTCTATCACCTGCGGAGATTTCGCCGCCCCGGCGTTCCTCTGGTTTTTGTGGGAGACAAGGTGCAGGACTATTGTACCTGCCTGGAGGCAGACCTGATCTTCGCTCGCAACGGGCTGGCCCGAAAACTTCGCAACGAGGGAGTCGAGCACCAGCCTTTCCTTCACCTGAGGGATGTGGAGCGATCCCTGATGCGTCACATGATGAACGGGGACCTCGAGCGTCTGCCCCGCAAGGAAATGGATCTGCTCAGTCCACCACCCATCGGGGAAGGTGGGAAGCAAGACGGGCAAGCAACTCGTAGTTGATGGTCCCGATCAGCCCGGCCAGCGTTTCCGCGCCAAGAGTTTCCTCTCCCTGACTTCCGATCAGCACCACCTCGTCATCCCGTCTTGCCTCGGGAATCTCGCTGAGATCCACGACGCAGAGGTTCATCATGACCCTTCCTCTCAGTGGCGCACGCTGCCCCCGAACGAGAACCCAGGCCCGGTCCAGTCCCCGGTCATAGCCGTCCGAGTAGCCGATCGGGAGAATGCCGATCCTCGTTTTCTTTCCGGCCTTCCAGGTACAGCCATAGCCGACATGGCTTCCTGCGGGGACTTCCTTGACCTGGTGAAGTCGGGTCTTCCAGCTCAGGGCGGGCTTGAGGTCCAGATCGTTTCTCTCCAGAGCCCGCGCGCTGGCCAGAGTCTCGCGACTGGGCCAGTGTCCGTAGAGGGAGATGCCGACGCGCAAGAGGTCAAAGGCGGTTTCCGGGAACAGGATCCCTGCCGCCGAACAGGAGTGGTGCTTCATGCGGACCCTGACTCCCCGGCTTTCCAGTTCCTCTAGTGCCCGACGAAACTGTTCCATTTGCTGCAGGGCATAGGAATGATCCGTGCTGTCCTCGATATTGGCGAAATGGCCATGGGCGCCTTCAGGATCCAGGAAAGGGCTCTCCCGGACGGTTTCTGCCAGCTTCGCCAGGTCGGAGGGCATGAATCCCTGCCGGTGTACTCCGGTCTCCAGCTTCAGGTGAATCGGGATGGGGCGACCGATCTTCTTGCCCTCCGCCTCGGTTTCCTCCAGACCTTCCTGATCAACCACGGTGAAACGGGCGCCCAGGGGCAGAAGTTCTGCCAGGTCTTCCTTCCGGGTTCTCGAGAGGATTAGAATCTTCTTCTTTCCGGCTACTGTTGCCAGACGCTGAGCTTCTGCGGCAGAGTGAACCCCGAACCAGATCTGCCCGGCTTCGGACAGGATTTCGGCAACTTCCTCCAGGCCGTGTCCATAGGCATTGGCCTTCACGATCGGGAGAAGGTCCCGCCCGGCGGCGAGCTTGAGAAAGATCCCGTAATTGTGGAGAATGAGGGAGCGGGAGATTTCGATCCAGGAGTCCGCAGTCATGGCCATCCCTGATTTGCGCGGGTAAATGCTGGCAAGAGAACTGGGGGGAAGCTACCATTCATTCGATGAATCGTTCCAGAACTAAGACGGAATCTGTCGAGGCCCTGCGCAAACTCCTTCGAGGGGGAGGAGCGGCGGTTGCGCCCATGGCCGGCATCACGGATCGCAGCTTTCGGAGAATCTGCCGGAGGATGGGTTCGATCTATGTCACGACGGAACTGCTTTCCAGTGAGGGTTGGAGCCGGGGGGGCGCACGCACAGAGCGCATGGCCGCATTCAGCGAGGAAGAACGCCCCCTGGGAATCCAGCTTTTCGGTTCCAATCCTTCCTCCATGGCCGAGTCCGCTCGCCGGGCCGGGGAACTCTCTCCGGACTTCATTGATATCAACTTCGGCTGTCCCGTGAAAAAGGTGGTTCGAAGCGGGGGAGGTTCTGCCTGCATGAAGGATCTTCCCCTGATGCGGGAGATCGTCTCTGCGGTCAATGAGGCCACGGAGCTTCCGGTGAGCATGAAGATCCGCGCGGGCTGGGATGAGCAGCACCTGAACGCTCCCGAGGCGGCCGGGCTTGCCGAGGAAGAGGGACTGGCCTTTGTCACCGTCCACGGGCGAAGCCGGACGCAGTTCTTCCAGGGTCGGGCGAATCTGGAGATCATCCGGGAAACGAAACAGGCCGTGAGTCTGCCGGTGGTGGGCAACGGCGATGTTGTCGATGCCGATTCCTATGAAGCCATGATCGAAAAGACCGGCGTGGATGCAGTCCTGGTGGGTCGGGGTTGTATCGGCAATCCATGGGTCTTTCAGGAGATTGAGGCAAGACGGCAGGGGCGGAACTGGAATGCGCCCCTCCTGGAAGAGCGCGTGGAACTGATCCTCGAGCATTTGTCTGCAAAGGTGGAGAATCTTGGAGAGAGGCGGGGAGTAGTGGAGTTTCGAAAACAGATTGCCTGGTACCTGAAGGGCTTTCCTGGAGCTTCCGCACTGAGAAAGGGCGTGTTTTCCCAAAGCGATCATGCCGGAATCCGGGAAACACTTCTGGCCTTTCTCAGGGAGGACACCTCTTGAGGTACTTTGCCCTCGTCCTTCTTCTTCTTGCGGCTTGTTCCCGGCAGCCTCCCCCTCCTCCGGAAACTGCGCCCGCTCTTTCTCCCTCGACAGCCGGTCTTGTAAATGAAGGCCTGTCCCTGGCCTCCCGGGGCGAGTACACGGAGGCAATCCTCCTCTTTCGGGAAGCACTGAAGAAAAACTCCGACGCAGCCGATGCTGCCTACAATCTCGGGATCGTCTATCGCAAGATCGGGCGACTGGAGAAGGCCGGAGAGGCCCTGCGCCTTGCACTCAAGAACTCGACCCGCCGTCCCGAGTTTCACTATGCTCTCGGCATGGTCTATTTCGATCAGGGAGCCTGGTCCCGGGCTGCCCGATGCTTCCAGCGTTCCTGGCGGCTCGATGAGAATTTCCCGGCTCTTTACGCTCTGGCCGAGACCCGTGCTCGGCAGGGACGGAAGCGGGAGGCCGAGATCCTCCGCGAGCGCTATCTTGAAATGGATCCGGACAGCGTTTGGGGTCGCGAGATTCGACGCAAACTGGAGGAGTCCCGCTGATGAAGGGCGCGCGTCTTCTGGAAGCACGGGGAATCTCCCTTCCCGGAATCCTCGAAACCATGGACCTGTCCTTTTCCGCCGGGGAGCATTGCCTGATCTGGGGAGCCAATGGTTCCGGGAAAACCTCTCTGGCCCGCCTTCTGGCCGGGCTGGATACTCCAGGCAGCGGAGAGATTCTCTGCTCTGGAAACCCTCCCCTGCCCTTTCTCTTTCAGGATCCCGACTCGCAGTTTGCTCTTTCCTCCGTCCGGGACGAAGTTGCCCTGGGTGCCCGTCACAGTGGCGAAGCTCCGATTCGTCGAAAAGAAGAGGGGCCGTCCGGGCGAAGGCTGGAGGAAACACTGAGGAAGTTCCGTCTCCTGGAACTCCGTGATCGCAATCCCCACGCGCTTTCAGGCGGGGAAAAACGCCGCCTGGGCCTGGCCTCCCTGACAATCCTCGACAGCCCGGTTCTCATTCTCGATGAGCCGGAGCTTCATCTGGACGAGAAGTCCTGGCGGAGCTTCCAGACCTTTCTGGAGGACTTGCGTGGTCAGGGCGGACTGCTGATCGAGATCAGTCGGGATCCGGATCGGGCGCTTCAGGCAGACCGGATGATTCTTCTCGAGGAAGGCCGCCTGATTGCCGATGCTCGTCCCGAAGAAGTCTACCGAGAGCACCGCTCCAGGCTGATTCCCCGCGTGGACGCCTGGGAAGATGATCCCCTTCCCCCGCCCTCTTCCTGTCTGCCTCCGACCGGGGATACACTACTCTCTGTCAGGGATCTGGGCCTGAATCATCCCGGCGGAACTTCGCTTCTTGAGAACCTTTCTCTGGAAATCCGCGAAAGAGAACGAATCCTGATTCTTGGAGACAATGCTTCGGGGAAGAGCAGTCTTCTGAAACTCCTGGCCGGACTGGCCGATCCGGATCGCGGAGAAATCAATCATCAGGATTCTCTGCGCAGAGCCCTGGCTCTTCAGGATCCGGAGAGGGCCTGCTTTGCGGAGACGGTTCTTGAAGAAGCCATGTTTGCTCCCCTTCGGCAGGGTTTCTCTTTTGAGGAGGCAGAGGCGATCGCAAGGGAAGCTCTGGAGAGAATGGGCCTGCAGTTTGCGGAGAAGGATCCGCTTCTTCTCTCAGCAGGCGAGCAGAGGCGACTTGCCATTGCCTCGCTTCTTGCTGCCCGTCCCGATCTTCTCCTTCTGGATGAAGCTGCTGCGGCTCTTGACCCCGACGGGATTCACCTGCTTCGTCGGGCTTTGGAAGGCTGGTCGGGGACCTTGCTCTGGGCGGATTGCTGCCTGCCGACAGGCATGGAGTCCTTTTTCCATCGACGCCTGATCCTGCAGAATGGCACACTGGATGAGGGGGTTTCCGGATGAGGAAGATCGGGACACTGTTCGTGGATCTTTTACGGGAGTACCGCAGGGATCGCTGCGGGCAGGCCGCCTCCTCTCTGGCCTTCGGCACTCTTCTCAGCATTGTTCCCCTTGCCGCGCTTCTGGCCTGGCTTCTTCGTCCGTTTCACCGGGAACTTGCGCCTCTGCTGGATTCGCTCAGCCGTTATTTTCTTCCGACTCCCGAACTTCAGGAAATCGTTCAGCGCAATGTGCAGCACTACACGGATCAGGCTCTTGCCATGGGACTATTCGGACTGGGCTTCTTTCTCCTGGTGGCCTGGGGCATGCTGATGAATGTGGAATCGGTCTTCAATGACATCTGGCATGTGAGCGAGAGGCGCGGAAAAGTACACAAGCTGGGCACCTTCTGGGCGACCGTGATTCTGGCTCCCCTGCTCTTCGTGGCCGGGGCCGCGCTGAACCAGTTTCTGGCAGAGCTTGTCGCGGGACATTCCTTCGCGGGATGGTTTCTGGGCGACCTGCTCCCCTTTGCCCTGATGCTGATCTCCCTGGCACTCGGCTACTGGATCCTTCCTCACACGAAGGTCAGCAAGCTGGCCTCTCTCAGTGCTGCGCTTCTGGCAACGCTGCTTTATCAGGGGGTGAAGTGGCTCTTTGTCCGCTATCTTGCTAGCTTTGCGACCTTTGATCGCATCTACGGGATTCTGAGCGTGATTCCCGCTTTCCTCGTCTGGCTTTTCCTGGTCTGGAGTGTCATCTTGCTGGGAGCGGAACTGTCCTGTTCGGTCGATCGAATGCGCGGGAAATCCGGTAGCGAGGAGAAGAGCCTTGACCAGGGTCATTGAGAGAATTCGTTCGCAGTCCGAAGAGCATCTGGAAGACCTCCAGGACTTTCTTCGCATCCCGAGCATCAGCGCCGATGCAGACAGCCGGGAAGCGGTGCAGGAAGCGGCCCGCTGGCTCTCCGATCGACTGGAGAAGATGGGAGCTTCCCCGGAAATCGTCCAGACCGAAGGACACCCGATTGTCTGCGGAGAACTTCCCGGTCCCGAGGATGCGCCGACGCTCCTGGTCTACGGCCACTACGATGTGCAACCCGTCGACCCTCTGGAACTCTGGGACAGTGCTCCCTTTGAGCCCGAGATTCGTGAAGGGGCGGTCTTTGCGCGAGGAGCTTCGGATGACAAGGGGCAATTGCTTTGCCATGTTTTTGCCGCCGAAGCCCTTCTTGCTGAGCAGGGCGCATTGCCGGTGAAACTGAAGTTCCTCTTCGAGGGAGAAGAGGAAGTGGGCAGCCCCTCCCTGAAGCCTTTTGTGCTGGAGAATCTGGATCGACTGTCCTGCGATGCCGTGCTGGTCAGCGACACTTCTTTCTATTCGCGGGAGATTCCCAGCCTGCTTTACGGGCTCCGGGGGCTGGCCTATGTGGAACTGCGCCTGAGAGGCCCGAACCGCGATCTTCACAGTGGCGAGTTCGGAGGAGCCGTTGCCAATCCTGCCGATGTGCTCGCGCGAATGATTGCCTCCCTTCACGACGAGAATCGTCGCGTGAATGTTCCCGGTTTCTATGACCGGGTTCGCCCTTTGGAAGATAGCGAGCGCGAGGCCTTTGCCAGTCTGCCGTTTCGCGAGGAGGAGTATTGCCGGGAACTTGGGGTGGAAGCTCTTGAAGGCGAAGAGGCTTACACGGCCCTCGAGCAACTCTGGGCAAGACCGACCCTGGAAGTGAACGGGATGTGGAGTGGCTTTACCGGGGAAGGCGCCAAGACGGTTCTCCCCTCGGAAGCTTCGGCGAAACTGTCGATGCGTCTGGTTCCCGATCAGGACCCCCGTGAAATCGAGGATGCCCTGGAAGCGCATCTGAGGGCGATCGCTCCCGATTCCGTGAAGCTGGAGTTCATTCGTCACCACGGAGGCAATCCATTTTTGGCGGCCCCCGACAATGCCTTTGTCCGCGCAGCCCGCGACTCGGTCTCCGAAGCCTTTGGACGGGAGCCGGTGATGCTTCGAAGTGGAGGGAGTATCCCGGTCGTGGAAACTTTCAGCACCCAACTTCGTTCTCCTGTTGTGCTGATGGGTTTCGGGCTTCCGGATGACCGGCTTCACTCGCCGAACGAAAAAATGGACCTCGATCAGTTTCACAAAGGAATTGAGGCCTGCGCTCTTTTCCTGAATAAGGCTGCCCGTGTCGGGTTAGAATGAGAGGAATGTCATGGCGGATTTCCTGACGAACTTCGACCTGAATGATGAACAGAAGATGATCCGCGACATGATCCGCGACTTTGCGGTGAAGGAAGTGGAACCCATTGCGGCCGAGATCGACGAGAGCATGGAGTTCCCCAGAGAGAATGTCGACAAGCTGGCGCAGCTGGGGATTCTCGGCATGACGGTTCCCCCCGAGTACGGCGGGGGCGGCATGGACACCCTGAGTTATTCAATTGTTGTCGAAGAACTGTCTCGCGTTTGCGCAAGCACCGGGATCACGGTTGCGGCGGCAGTAAGTCTCGGGATCACGCCCATTCTTCTCAATGGGAATGAGGAACAGAAGAAGAAGTGGCTCCCCGATCTGGCGAGCGGCAAACACCTCGGGGCTTTCGGGCTGACCGAGCCCGGTGCCGGAAGTGATTCCGGAGGGACCCGCACGACGGCTCTTCTCGAAAACGGGGAGTGGCTCATCAACGGAAGCAAGCAGTTCATTACGAACGCAACTTATGCGGGTCTGGCGATCATCACGGCACGAACGGATCCGGGTTCCCAAAGGAGCAAGGGCATCTCGGCGATTGTGGTGCCGACCGATGCGCCGGGATATCGTCTGGGCACCAAGGAAAACAAGTTGGGCATCCGGGCCAGCGACACTCGCGAACTGATTTTCGAGGATTGCCGTGCGCCGGAAGAGAACCTTCTCGGCGAGAAGGACACGGGCTTTGTCACCTTCATGAAGACTCTGGAAGGGGGACGAATCTCTATTGGAGCGATGGCGCTGGGCATCGCCCAGGGGTCGCTCGACAAGGCAGCGGTCTATGCCCAGGAGCGGGAGCAATTCGGAAAACCGATTGCGAGTTTCCAGAGCATCGGCAACAAGCTGGCCGACATGGCAACAGAGGTCGAGGCGGCACGTCATCTGGTCTACCACGCCTCCCGTTTGAAAGATGCAGGGCGTTCCTTTGCCAAGGAAGCCTCCATGGCGAAACTCTTTGCGAGTGAAGTTGCCAGCCGTGCGGCAAGCCAGGCGATCCAGATTTATGGTGGCTATGGTTACACGAAGGACTACCCCGTCGAGCGCTACTACCGGGATGCCAAGCTGACAGAGATCGGCGAGGGAACCAGCGAGATTCAGCGACTGGTGATTGCCCGCAAGGTGCTGGAAGAATACGCAATCTAGGAGGATGCCGTGGAATTCCTGATATTTCTCTCCGCACTGCTGGCTCTGGGGCTTCTGGCCGGAATCGCCCTGACGGTTTTCGGCCTGATCTTCAAACTGATTCTCCTTCCCCTTCAGTTCGGTTTCTGGATGGTCAAGGGTCTGCTCGGGGCGGCCATCGCCCTGATTCTCCTGCTCCTGTTTCTTCCCCTTCTGGGCGCCGCTCTTCCGATTCTTCTGGTCATTGCCGCCTGGCCCATCGCCCTGATTGCCTTGATAATCCTGGGAATCAAGGCACTGATGGGGGATTAGGCTTTTCCAGGGTGAAATCAGGGTCTTTCCTTCCCTTTCCCGGTGTTGATTCCCGTCTCCTGATCGGTTAGTTTCAATTATCTCTTTCCAGGAGGATCTTCCGACCATGAAGAATCGGTGTTGGCGTGAGGCACGGCGTCTCTTTTTGCTTCTCCTGATGATTGGCATTCCCATCATGGCTCAAACTCCGGATGCGGAGAACTTTGAGCTTCTCAGTCGCATGGATCCCGGGATGAGAGCCGCCGTTCTGGAGGCCATTGGTGCTTCTGCTGCGGAATCCGACAGCTTT
>JASMLU010000001.1:685000-846817 GCA_030748535.1 Candidatus Krumholzibacteriia bacterium | reverse complement strand
GTCTACGGTCGTTTCCTCTATGTGCGCAGTGATGCAACGAATATCGGTGCGGACAACATCATGGTTCGCATCTACGACGAAGATGTCACATGGGACGACCTGCTGGCCGAAGACCTGACCAATTCAGATGGCACCTTTGAGTTCGACATCGACTGGGATCCTTGCTGGCTTTGCGAGGATGACCCTGACATTTACGCATACTTCGAAACGGAGAATGGTGCGGTCTGGGTGCAAGACGCTACCTGGGAGATCGAATACTCCTGGGAAACGGGAGTACACGATGACTACACCGGAAGCAACCTGAATTTTGGCAGCATTATGTCGGCCGACGAAGACCTTCATCCCGCCATTCACATCAACAACAGCATCGTGAGGGCCTGGCGATGGCTCATTAACAATGAAGGCTACGACACGGATACGGTGGATGTTCAGTGGCCTGACGGATCAACGAGCGCCTGGTACAATCCCTTCTTTGAAGAGATTCATGTATCCACTGACAGAGAGTGGAGGGAAGATACCCATATCCACGAGTATGGGCACCACTGGGTGGAGAATTATGCAGACGTGGACAACTGGCCAGAGTATTGCAACGGCTGGTGTGATACGGAGTACACATGGTGGTTTGATGATTGCAGCCATTGCCAGTGGTGCGAGGAGAATCAGGAGGATGCCTGGGGAGAGGGCTTTCCCAACTGGATGGCGGATGTAATCACTCGAAGCATCAACTCAAACTACTCCAATGGTGTCATCTTTACCCGCTCTCAGGAGACCTTGGCTACTTGCCAAGAAGATCCCACCAACTACCACAACTCCTGGATCACGGAAGGATTTCTGGGGGCAATCTTGCGGGACATCGAGGATAGCGGTTCCGAGGACAACTGGTCTCAGGCAACCCGTACGCCTGTTGCAGATGGTTTTGGAGATGTCCTTTCCATGGGGACCAATGAGATCTTTGATATCGCCGATTCGGTGAACCCCGATGATACTTCCGACTTTATCTGGGGCTTCAAGGCGGCCTACCCCAACATTGCCGAGAATCTCTGGGAAACGGCCATGGAGAATGACTTTAATCTCGACACAGCGAATCCATCCGCCCCTACCAACATGAGTTCTTCCAGCCATCCGGTGGGAACGGATTCTCCGGACGCTACGCCGACCTTCTCCTGGACTCGCTCCACGGACGATGCTTCGGGAGTTGGCGGCTACGGGGTCTACATTACGAGCTCTTGCAGTACCCCAGGACAGACACAGGACATCGGCGATGTGACTAGCTGGACTTCGCCGGCGCTGAGTCCGGGAACCTATTACTTCAACCTTCGTGCAGTCGATCGTTCCGGGCGATGGGGTTCTTCTTCCTGTTACGGCCCCTTTACGATCCGGGAACCGGAACCAGCGAATCTTGAGTTCACGACTCCCTCGGGTTGGAACTACTCGGTAGTGCCGCGGGAGACGGATGATGCTAGCTCGGGTTCGGCACCCAATCCGGTGCTTCTTGAGGGCAACACGGCTTCGACCTACTGGAATCTGCGAGGAAAGAACAGTGGTGAGTCTTCCACATCGGTGGGATTTACATCCCTTCTTACCCTCGACGGCTCCAATCAGGGTTGGTGGGCAAGCTGGAGTTCTATCGGATCCGGGGGGGGCTTCTACGGCATCAACATTGGTCCCGCAAACATCCCTGGTGGACGCCACACCTACGGGTCCGTTCTCGACAGCGATGATGTGATTGCAGAAACCGACGAGACGGACAACCGCTATGCGGCACAGTGGATCTGGTCACCCTATGACTTGAGTGAAGATCTGGCCGTGACCCGTTCTGCTCCTCCGGAAATGGAGGGTGGCTGGGACGACAATGTCGGGGTCAACTGGTACAACTGCGATGGTTTCCGTTTCAGTTCCAGTTCCTGGTGGAATGCAGTTCTCCTGACGGCCACGGACAACGCCGACGACTATGACTGTCGCCTGCATGAGGCTTCCACGGGAGCCGAGGATGGCTTTAGCACTAATCTGGGCTACGCCTCCCGTTCAGCCGGCTACATCGATGCGCTCATCGTCAACCGCAATACTGTTGGCAACCAGAACTGGGATGTTGGCGTGCTGAACGAGTCTGGCGGAAGTTCCGACTTCGAGATCACTCATGTGACCGAGTCTTCCCATTCCTACGGAGACTCCCTGAATGTCACCATGGAGGACGGGGAATACCTGATCCTTCGTGAAGTCGGAATCACCGCATCCAATGTCGGCCCGCTCAGCATCACCCTTCAGGTGGATCCTTCTGAGGGGCCGATTCACATGCGCTGGTATGATGAGGCCTTTGAAACCGGCAATCTCAATGCTTCCTCGGAATACGATGGCACGGATTCCAATGGTCTGGCCCGCATCGATGTGGAAGTGACCGAGTCCGGCTACTATGGTCTTGCCATCTACCGCAATCCCCTGGATGTGAACCGGGGAGCGGTGACCTTCACCGTGGAAGTGGATCTGACTCCTCCGGATTTCCTGCCCTACCAGTTTGCGGGATGGCATTCGCCCCTGGTGCCCCGTCCTGCCGACGACGGGACGAACGATTCCGTGGCCCTGCCGGACACGCTCTACGGCAATGAGGCCAGCACCTATCTGAACATCGGAGTTCACAATGAGAGCCCGACGGGCGCGGACGGGCTTCTGGGCAAGGTCTACTTCGACGGTGTCTACTCCTACTGGCTGGCCTATCCCTATTTCCCCGGGAATGCAAACAGCCCCTTCAACTGGAGCCATGCGCATACGGTCCGGGGAGGTCGTCATACCTTGTCCCTTCGCCTGGATGACGATGAGACGATTGAGGAGATCAGCGAGGAGAACAACATCTACGGGGAACAGTATGTCTGGTCACCCCTGCTGCTGGAAGATGGGGTTCCCTTGAATCGGAGCATCCCGCCCGACCGCATCGGCGGTTGGGACGAGGCTCCTGACGGGACTTCCCTCTGGTACAACTGTGACGGACTTCGCCTGCCGAATTCCGGCTGGTGGCGCGCTGCAGCGGTGCTTCCCAGTGCTGGGGAGGATGTGGACATTCGTCTCCACAGCGCACTGTCCGGGGTGAAGGAGGGCTTCAAGGGCTCTCTTGCCTACTCAGGATGGGGTCCCAACTCCACGGACTTCGTGATGGCAAACTTCAATTCCGTTACGAACCAGAGCCTCGATCTGGGCGTTCTTCGGATTGGGGATGCCAGCGGGGATTATCTCGCAGAAACCGTCAAGTCCGACTACATGGGCTTGAACCCTGCCGGAACCTATTCCGGGTTCCCGCTCGAAGATAATCGTCTGCTCTCTCTCCACGAGATTGGAGTCTCGGATTCCACCTACTATGGACTTCGCCTGGTCAATCACTCCGATGCGAAGCTGGGCGTCAGCGTCTATAGCGCCGACTCAGACTTCCGGGGGAAGAGTCAGGCCATGGAAGGCGCGCTTGCCTGGCTGAACGGTCCCGGTGCCGACGAGGTCATTACCTTTACGGCCGCAGAAGCCGGATACTACTGTGTTGCCGTCTGGAAGGCCGGTGCTCCCGATCTTCATAAAACCGGCACCTACGACCTGCACTTCGTGCCGGGTTACCAGGTGGATGCGGGCGATGCTGCACCTTTGGGCACGGGCATCGCAGGGGTCTATCCTAATCCCTTCAACCCGAAGACCACGGTTCGCTTCACACTGAAGGAATCAGCGGAAGCAGAGCTTGCGGTTTACGACATCCGGGGTGCGCGGGTTCGGCAACTGCAGGGCGGTATGCTCGAAGCCGGAAGCCATCATGTCGAGTGGGATGGAAAGGATTCCTCGGGCGCGACGGTGGCCAGTGGAATCTACTTCATCCGACTGGATGCCGGTGGAGAAAGCTATAGCCGCAAGGCCGTTCTGCTGAAGTAGACGCAGACGGAGTACCTTTTCTCTGCGGGTCGGGGCCGATTGACAGGCCTCGGCCCGCTTTCTATAATGAAGACATCGCAGGGTCCCCTGACTCTGCAGAATATCCTTTCTCTCAAAGACTTACGGAGATCCCATGAAGGTGAGCAGTTTCGAGGAAAAGGTCGGACTGGCAGAAATGCTCAAGGGTGGCGTCATCATGGATGTCACGAACGCCGAGCAGGCTCGTATTGCGGAAGACGCCGGAGCCGTAGCCGTGATGGCACTGGAGCGCATTCCTTCGGACATTCGCTCCGATGGTGGGATTGCACGCATGAGCGATCCCCGCATGATCCGGGAAATCCAGGAGCGGGTCAGCATTCCCGTGATGGCCAAGTGCCGCATCGGGCACATCGCCGAGGCCCGGATTCTCGAAAGTCTGGAGATCGACTTCATCGACGAGAGCGAAGTGCTCACGCCCGCCGACGAGGCCAACCACATCTGGAAACAGGATTACAAGGTTCCCTTCGTCTGCGGTTGTCGTGATCTGGGGGAAGCCCTTCGACGCATTGGCGAGGGCGCGGCCATGATTCGCACCAAGGGGGAAGCGGGAACGGGCAACATCGTGGAAGCGGTGCGGCATCTGCGTTCGGTGGTGGGTGGAATTCGCCGACTGACGCAACTCGATCCCGGCGAGTGGATGGCCGAAGCCAAGACTCTGGGTGCGCCCTATGAACTGGTCAAGCAGGTTGCCGAGAGTGGTCGTTTGCCGGTCCCGAATTTCAGTGCAGGAGGCGTGGCCACGCCAGCAGACGCTGCGCTCATGCGTATGCTTGGTGCAGAAGCGGTCTTTGTCGGAAGCGGTATCTTCAAGAGCAGTGACCCCGAGCGTATGGCGAAGTCCATTGTCGAGGCCGTCACGCACTGGGAAGATGCCGACAGGCTCGCGAAAATCTCCGAAGGCCTTGGCGATGCCATGCGTGGACTGGACATGTCGGAGATTCCCGAAGACCAGGTTCTCCAGACCCGGGGCTGGTAATGAAAAGCATCGGCATCCTGGCCCTGCAGGGTGCCGTAGAGAAGCACGCCATGCATTTGCAGGCTTTGGGCGCAAGCCCGAGGCCTGTTTTGCTACCCGATGATCTGGAGGGCCTCGACGGGCTGGTGCTTCCCGGTGGCGAGTCCACGACCATGAGCCGCCTGCTCCGCACCTCCGGTCTCTTTGATCCTCTGGCCTTCTTTATGGCTACCCATCCCGTTCTGGCTACCTGCGCCGGCATGATCCTGCTTGCCCGCGAGGTGGACCGGCTTCCCTATGAGAGTTTCGGACTGATGGACATTGCCGTTCACCGCAATGCCTGGGGTCGGCAGATTTTCTCTTTTCAGGAGGACATCGACTGGAGGGGCGAAACCTTCCGCGCGATCTTCATTCGTGCGCCGAGAGTGCTTCGTGTATCCGAAGAGGTCGAAGTGCTTGCGGAATTGCAGGGAGAGGCCATTGCTGTTCGTCAGGGCATGTTGACGGCACTCAGCTTCCACCCGGAACTGACCGGGGATTCACGAATCCATCGATGGTGGCTTGAGGAGAGTTTCGAGAAGATCAGGCCTTGAGCGGTTTGCGACCCACGAGCCTTCTTGCAATGCGGACACATTCATACATGCGGGTGCGAAGCGCGCCGATGCTGGCCTCGCCGTATTCCTCGGAAATCTGCCGATAGCTCTTTTCTTCCAGAAACCTCTGGCGAATCAGGTCCTTGCAGGACGCGCTGAGGTCGTTGAGAGCAATGCGCAGGCGGGCGAGCATTTCCTTGCGATAGAGTTGATCTTCCGGGTCGGGATCCCAGGAGGCCAGTGACTCGGGAATGGGAATGTTGAAACGGCGTCGGCGGATCCAGTCGATGGCCCGGGCCGCGGCGATGCGGTGCGTAAGGGATCGCAGATCGTTGCGAATCCTGAACCCCTCTTTGCTGGTCGTGCGAATGAGGCTGAGCAGGGTGTCCTGAACCAGATCTTCCTTTTCATCATAAGGAATGTTCAGGCGGGCGGAGTGCAGGACATCCAGAATCCAGCGTCGAACCTTGCGAACCGCTTCCTCCTCGCCTCGCGTAAAGTCACGAAGAAGCTGATTTTCCCTGTCCGGTTGCTTTTCTGCTACTGCCATGGGGTCATTCTACAGTGAAGCCGACTCGATTCAAAGATAATTCCTAACATCCTTGCTATTCCTGCGACATAAGCCACGATGGAAACCATGAATCATAAACAGTTTGAATCGCTCCTGGTGGACTATGCTCTGGAGCTTCTGGAGCCCGGGCATCGCCTGTCCCTCGAGGAGCATCTTGCCGGATGCGCCGAATGCCGGGAGATGCTGGCCTTTGTGGTGGACCTCAAGGAGCAGATCGACCGCTATGGAGAAACCCTGATTTCGGGACACCCTCCGAGCGAAGAGCTGGTGGACTTTGCTCTTGGCGACCTTGCCTGCACTCCCCAGCGAAGTGCTGAACTCAATCTGCATCTGAAGGCCTGCGAGCACTGCCGAGAAGATTCCGAGCGTGTTCGTCGGGCCATTGCAAAACAGAACCGGATGAGCCGACCCGGCAGGCTTCGCAGTTGGACACATGTAGCGGTTCTTGGAGCCATTCTGCTTTTCGCCTGGATGGCTCTGTATTTCGGGAGCGATATCAAGACCGTGGCCGTCCTCGATCTACCTCCGGAGGTGGAAGCTCGCAGTGGAGAGATTCCGCTCCTTGCCCTGAGTTCGAGCGATGAGGAACTGCCCGTTGCCGTGGATTATGATCCCCGTTCCGGGGGCGGCGATCGCTCGCTTCTCGTATCCGTGGTCAGTCTTCCCGACCTGAAACAAATCTGGAGTAAGCCCGCCCTTGCCTCGGAGCTTTGGAGCGCGGGCGAAAGCAAAAGCCGTTTCGATATTCCGCCATCAACCCTGACATCGGGCTCCTATGAGATTCGAATTCTTGATGAGGCCAGCAAGGAAACCCTCTTTTCCTCCCGCTTCCAGCTTTCCTATGGAGGGAAGGGCAAGGAAACGGGAGGGTTCAGCAAGGCCTTGGCCGACGGGGGCGCGGTTCTGGTTGGTGTGACCGAGTCTTTCGGGGAGGGCGAGCAGGAAGGCCTGGCCATTCGCACGAATTCTGAAGGAGAGACCCTCTGGAGCCTTACTTTCGGCAGCAAAGGCTGGGATGGCATTGCTGATGTGGCCGTTTGTCAGGACGGGGGCTTTGCCTTGACCGGATGGGCGGGCTCTGCCTTCGCGAAACTCTGGTTCCTGAAGCTGGACGAGGAGGGGAGCATTGTTGCGGAAAACCGCTTTGGCACCGAACGGGGCTGGGACAATGGTCGCAAGATCATCGAGACCCGGGATGGGGGCTTCCTCCTGACAGGCTACACCTGCTCTTATGGTCCGGGGCCCTATGCCGCCATGCTGGTGCGGGTCAATGAGCAGGGCGATTGCATCTGGCAGAAGACCTTCGGGGGAGAAGGAAACGAGGTAGGCATCGATCTTCTGGAGTCCCGGGACGGGGGCTATTACCTGCTTTCCTCCACGACTTCCAAGGGCGCAGGGCTCATGGACTGCTGGCTCCTTCGCCTGGACGAGTCCGGCGAAGTCCTTTGGGATCGTACCATTGGAAGCGAGGGCAAGGACTACCCGCGCAGGCTTCTGGAAGCTCCCGATGGGCAACTGCTTCTGGTCGGCAACACTGAGCCGGTGGAAACTTTCAGCGAGTATGCCTGGATCAGTAAGCTGTCGACAGATGGTGAAGAAATCTGGAAGCGCGATTATCCGCTCGGTGAGTTCGCCCAGTTCGTGGATGCCTGTTATAGCTCCGAGGGCGGGCTATTCGTGGCCGGTGTTATTGCCGAGTCACGGGCTTCGGAGACGGACTACTGGCTCCTGAGTCTTGCCAGCGATGGCACGGTTCTCTGGGATCGCCGCTTTGGAGGGCCGAAAGAAGAGGTTCTGTCCTCTTTGAACGAGACCGTGGATGGAGGATTTCTCCTGAGCGGCACGACCCGCTCCTGGGGCTCTGGCGAGACGGATCTCTGGCTCGTCAAGACCGACCCGGAGGGACACTGGGATCCCGATGGTTGTCCCGGGATTGAGGGGCCGGCCTGCTGGCAGGGGGTTTATGCGATGGAGGAGTAGGCTCTGGATGAAGTAGCGAGTGTTGGTAGCACAGAAAGGAAACCCATGTCTGATATCATAGACCGAGTGTGGCCTGAACTTCAGGAGGCACTTCGAGCCTTGCCGAAGGATGAGAATGGAAGGGGCATCCTTGAAGTTGGTTTGAGTTCCAGAAAGAGCGTGAACAAGGTGAAAGTCGAAAAGAAGCATCTGGTTCGCTGCTCCAGTGGGCCAAATAGCGTAGATCGACCGATCCCTGCAGATGACTTCCGTGGATTTGCAAGAGAGGCAATCGAGAGTCCTTCTCGTCAGTTCTGTATCACAGGAGAGGGAATGAAAAGGGCGAAGCATGTTAAGCGGGGGGGGAGAGGGTCGTTTGTCTGCACAGCACTCTCTCTACTTCCTTACTTTGCGTACAGTGAAGGACAGATTCTGGAATATCTCGAAGACAAGACTTAAGGGCAACTGTTGCTTCAGAGTGATCCAGACAGATTGATCACCATAAAAAAACCGCGGCTCCGTAGCCGCGGTTTTTCTTATGAATGTCCTTCCCCCCTACTCCTCCACCGTCACATCCTCGATGCGCTGGTCCTCAAGCGGCTTGTCGCCGGGGTCGCGGTCGCTGGAGACAATCGCATCGACGGCTTCGAGGCCACTGACGACTTCACCGAAGACCGTGTACTGCCCGTCCAGAAAGGGCGCGTCATCGTGCATGATGAAGAACTGGCTTCCGGCACTGTTCGGGTCCTGTGCGCGGGCCATCGAGAGGATACCGCGCTTGTGGAGACGCTCGTTGAACTCGGCCTCCAGCTGCGTTCCCTCGCCACGATAGCTGTAGCCTCCCGTTCCGGGCGCACCACTTGCCCCGGGCTTGGTGTTCGGATCGCCGCCCTGGATCATGAATCCGGGGATCACCCGATGGAAGGTGCAGCCCGTGTAGTAACCGCTGCGGGTGTGTTCCAGGAAGTTCTTTACATGCTCGGGCGCAGCATCGGGAAAGAACTTCAGGACAATGTCGCCGCGGTTCGTCTTCAGGGTTACTCGTGTGTCTGCCATAACTACTTACCCTTCCCGGCGGATCGATCTTCCGCCCACATCGTCTTTTTGGCTTCCTCCACCACAGAGGTTTTCCACTCCTCGACCTGTACTTCATGGACGAACTGGTTCTTGAGGGGGCGATCGCGCTGGTCGCGGTTCGCGTTGACGATCTTGTCGACCACTTCGATGCCATCAACCGTTTCTCCAAAGACCGTGTACTTGCCGTCCAGGAAGGGCGCGTCCGCATGCATGAGGAAGAACTGGCTGCCGGCACTGTTCGGGTTCTGCGATCGGGCCATCGACAGGATACCGCGCTTGTGGGCACGGTCGCTGAACTCGGCCGGGAGGTTCGTGCCCTCACCCTTGTAGCTCCAGCCGCCCATACCATCGTCCTTGGGGTTGTCGTTCTTCGTGTTGAAGTCGCCGCCCTGGATCATGAAGTTCGGAATCACACGGTGAAAATAGGTGCTCGTGTAATTGCCTTCCTTTGCATGGTGGATGAAGTTCTTTACATGCTCAGGTGCCAGGTCGGGGAAAAAGCGAAGGGCAATGTCGCCCTGCTCGGTTTCCAGAATGACCACGGTTTCAGTGGCCTCTTCGGCCGCGAGCGGAAGAACTGCGACAAAGAGGCTCAGGATCAGAATCAGGCGAGAGAACATTCTTGTTCCTCCAGGTTGAATTTGAAGGGCGGAAGATAGCAGTCGAAGGGGGCAGGGTCAAGATGGGGGAGTGCTAGTCGAACACCTTGTCGTAAGCGGCAAGCAGCCGTGGCTTTGAATACTGCCAGGCCAGTTCTGTCTCGACTCGCTGGCGTCCGGCCTCGCCCATGCGGCGGGCTTCTTCTGGATGATCGAGTAGCCAGAGGATCTTCTCGGCAAAGTTGCGGGCCAGGTCGCCTTCGCTGTCGGCATAAAGTGAAGCCTCGCCTGCTGAGAAGCGTCCTTCTTTCAGGTCGAACTGCACGATGGGTTTTGCAAGGGCCATGTATTCCATGATCTTGATCATGGTAGACATGTCGTTCATGGCACTCGGCTTGTCCGGGTTACCGCAGACATCGGCGGTGGAGAGAATCTCGATCAGTTCCTCATCGCTCACGCGACCGGTGAAGTCCACCCTCTCGTCGAGTCCCATGTCCGTCTTCATACGCCGTAACTCATCCAGCCCGGGACCGCCACCGATGCAAGTGAAGTGGACATCGTCGCGACCGAGTTCCTTGCAGTGCAGGGCTGCGCCGAGAAGAATGTCCAGACCCTCCTGCTCGGCGATCGTTCCCACATAGCCCACGAGGAACTTTCGTCCGTGGCGACGGCTCTCCACAGGCTCGACGGGCTGGAAGGTGTCCAGGTTCGGGCCGTTTCGAACGACAAAGACCGAATCAGGGTCCATGCCGCCGCGTTCGATGGCCACCTGTCGATAGGTCTCATTGGTTGCCATGGAAACATCGGCGGCAGCAAAAGTGCGTCGCTCCATCCAGCTTTGCACCCGGTAGAGGAAATCCCGGCGACCGTATTTCGCTTCGTAGAGTTCGGGCATCACATCGTGATGGTCGAAGACATACTTCACGCCGAACAGTCGCAGGCTGCGAGCGATCAGGTAGATGTTGTCCGGTGGGTTGCAACCCTGAATCACATGATAGCGGTGACGGAGGAAGATCCACCAGGCCAGGAAGAACTCCCGAAGGAAGGCCAGCCCGTATTCGAGAAGGTATCCCGCTGCGTCCTTCCCTTCCGGGGGCATGGGGTGTCGCCAAATCTTCACGCCCTCGATCGTCTCCCGGCGCTTTTCGTAGCCCTTGCCCTTTGGGCAGATGACGAAAACCTGGTAGCCGGATTCTGCGAGTGTCGTGGCTTCCTTCCAGACTCGGGTGTCGAAGGGAACCGGCAGATTTTCAACGATGATGAGAACCTTGCGTTTCATCGCTTACCAGCAGATGCCGTCGTAGTTTTCAGCATCGGGAGGATCGCCGAGACGAACCAGGTCCACAAGAATCTGCTCCTGGCCGAGGCGCGAGTGAACATCGCGGAACTCGGGGTCCGCATTGCCGAGGACCAGAACTTCCGCATGCTCGAGAACTTCCTCCATGCTGCCGACCATGAGCCGGGAGATGTGGGGGATCCGCTCCTCGATGAAGTCCCGGTTGGCACCCACCAGACGCGCGACATTTACATTGCGGTCATAAAGCGCCAGGTCATAGCCCTTGCCGATGAGCCTTTCGATCAGCTCAATGATCGGGCTCTCGCGCAAGTCATCCGTGCCCGCCTTGAAGCTGAAACCGAGGAAGCCGATCTTCTTGCGATCCTTTTCGAGAATCATCAAGAGTCCCCGCTCGACCTGCAGTTGGTTGCTTGGCAGAATGGCCGTTAGAATCGGAAGCTCCAGAACGAGGTCACGGGCCATGGAGTTCATGGCGCGGAGATCCTTGGGCAAACAGGATCCGCCGAAAGCAAAGCCCGGCTTCAGGTAGTTGGGCGAGATGTTCAGCTTGGTGTCCTGGACGAAGATGTCCATGACCTCGTGGCCGTCAATGTCGAGCTTCTTGCAGATGTTCCCGATTTCATTGCCGAAGGCGACCTTCAGGGCGTGCCAGATATTGTCGACATACTTGACCATCTCGGCCGATTCGATGCGCGTGCGGATTAGCGGTGCATCCATCTTCTCGTAGAGGCTCGAGAGAAGGTCGCCACTCTGGTTGTCGCTTTCTCCAATGACCGTTTTCGGGGGATTGTAAAAGTCGTAGACGGCGCTGCCTTCGCGCAGGAACTCCGGGTTGTTGCAGACACCGAAGTCCTTCCCGGCCTTCTTGCCGGAGTGTTTCTCAAGAGTCGGAATGACAAGTCCGCGCATGGTACCAGGCAGGATGGTGCTGCGGATCACAACGACATGACGATCTTCTTTGGAAGCCAGTTCCCGGCCGATCGTCTCGCAGACCCGCTCGACAAAGTGCAGGTCCAGGCTTCCGCCTTCGCGGCTGGGAGTTCCCACACAGATCAGACTGAGTTCGCTGTTTGCAATTCCCTCGGAAGCATCCATCGTGGCTCGGAGGCTCCCGGAAGCCACGGTTTCCGCAATAATCTCGCCTACCTGATCCTCGATGATGGGCGTCTTGCCCTCATTGATCAGCGAGACCTTCGTTTCCACCGGATCGACGCCGATGAGCTCATGGCCCTCTTTTGCAAGACAGGCCGCCGAAACCGCTCCCACATAACCGAGTCCGAAGACACTGATTCTCATGCCCACCCTCTCCTTGGATTCGCCGCTTTATAGCATAGTCATAAAAGAGGCTACAGGCTTTTTTCTCTTGCAGATTGACGGATTTCCCGACGGGGGCTAGCTTGCGGGAAACCTGTCCAGAGGATCAAGAATGTCTTTTTACATTACCACGCCCATCTACTACGTCAACGATGAGCCCCATCTCGGCCATGCCTACACGACGGTCCTGGCCGATGTGATTGCGCGATACCACCGCCTGATGGGGGATTCGACGGTGTTTCTTACCGGAACCGATGAGCATGGGCAAAAGGTGCAGCAGGCCGCGGCAGCCCGGGGCGTGGAGCCACAGGCTCATTGTGATGAACTGAGTCCCCGCTTTGAAGCGGTCTGGGAGAAACTGGGAATCCGCCACGATTTCTATATCCGCACCACCATGGAGAAGCACAAGGAAGTCGTGCGGCGCGTTTTGAGCGACCTCTACGAGCGGGACGAAATCTACGCCGATCACTACGAGGGCTGGTACGATGTCAGCGAAGAGCGCTTCTACACGGAAAAGGATCTCGTAGATGGAAAGAGCCCGGCCGGCAATGAGGTGACCTTCATTCAGGAGAAGAGCTACTTCTTCCGGATGGGCAAGTTCCAAAAGAGGCTCATAGAACACATCGAGAGCCATCCGAATTTCATCGTGCCGAAGAAACGCGCGAACGAGATTCTGGGCTTTCTGAAGCAGGATCTGGCAGATCTCTGCATCAGCCGCCCGAAGTCCCGCCTGAGCTGGGGAGTTCCTCTTCCTTTCGACGAGGACTATGTCTGTTATGTCTGGTTCGACGCGCTTTTCAATTACTACAGCGCCCTGGAGTTCGGCTTCGAGGATGACCGGCGCGAAGAGTGCTGGCCTGCCGACCTGCATCTGATCGGCAAGGACATCCTGACCACGCATGCGGTCTACTGGCCGACCATGCTCATGGCTGCGGGGCTTCCACTGCCGAAGACCATTTTGGCCCACGGCTGGTGGCTCTTTGGGGACGAGAAGATGAGCAAGAGCAAGGGCAATGTGGTCAAGCCTCTCGATACGATGGATCTCTACGGTCGCGATGTTCTTCGCTACTTCCTGATGCGCGAGATGACGCCGGGGCAGGACTCCAGTTTCAGCCAGTCGCTGATCGTCGAGCGAAACAACAGCGAACTGAGCAATGATCTCGGCAATGGTCTGAACCGCGTGACGAAGCTGATCGAGAAGCACTTTGAGGCTCGTCTTCCTGCTCGAGGAGAAGAGGGGGAACCCGAACGGGCACTTCGCAAGGTGGCGGAAACTGCCATCGAGGCGGTGCAGAAGGAAATCCGCGACTACCACCCCAATGGAGCCATCCGGGAGGCCATGGAGCTTTCCCGTGCCGTGAACCGCTACCTGGAGCAGCGTGCGCCCTGGAAAGTGATCAAGGAAGATCAAGAGGCTGCGGGCTCAAGCCTGGCCTGGGCTGCAGAAGCCCTGCGCCTGGTGGGACTGCTCCTTCACCCGGTCATGCCCGAGCGTTGCTCGGAGCTTCTGAACAGGCTGGGTGCGGGCGAGCCGAATAGCTTTGCGGAAGAAGCTGTCTGGGGAAAACTGGAAGCCGGCGTTTCCATTCACTCCGGCACCCCTCTTTTCCCGCGTTTTGATCTGGAGTAGTCAGGCCCGCATCAGCAGTTGAGCCTTCCCGGATACCAGAACGGTTTCCACGAGCTCTGCTCCCATCAGGAGGATGGTGCCGAGGACGGCCCCGTTGATCTGGGGATTTGCCAGCACTAGCGGAAAACCGATTCCCATAACCAGCGCAAGCTTCAAGAGACTGGCCAGGGCGATCATGCCCGTGCTTCCCTGATTCATCAGCAGACCCTGGCAGATGGAACGGGTTCCGAGAATCCAGGGCTGCAGGGGAATCAGGAGAATGGCCGGCAGGACATAGGCAAGCATCGACGGACTCAGGAAGAAGACCTTCTCCAGCACCGGTCGCAAGAGAGGAGTCCAGGCGACAAGCACAATAGAAAGCGAAAAGGCCAGCATGGCGAGTGCCCCGAAGCGCATCATCTTGCCGAAGTCATTCCGGCTCTTGACGAGGACAAGGGTCGTACTCTGGAAGGCCCAGAGCGGGGAGGACATGAGAATCAAGAGAGGCAGGACAAAGCCGTAACCGGCCTGTGCGAGAGTCGGGTCTTCGCAGCGTCCGACGATGGCGTTCATTACGGGGCGCATGGACGACCAGGTGACGGCATTGACCATCAGCGGGCCCTGAAATGCGAAGAAGCTTCGCCAGGAGATTGCCCGGTCTTCGCCTTCATTGATTCCCCGGGCATCTTCCCGGATCAGCTTTCTCGCGCGGAATCCTGCGTAAAGAGTTTCCACGGCAATTCCGATGGTGAGCGAAGAGGCGCCTGCAACAGCAGCCGGAAGGAAGGAATAGCCGACGAGCGCAAAGACCACGATGGACAGGGTGCTAAGACGAAGGCCGGTCGAGAGGCTGATGATTTTCGTGTTGCGGTGCCGCATGATCGTTCCATAGAAAAAGGAACGGACGGGAAGCAGGAGGATGATCGGAACCTGAACGAGGATTACCTGCCGGGCCAGAGCACTGACTTCGGGAGTTGATCCCATCAGGGTGGAGATGAGCCTTTCGCTTGCGGGGACGAATCCCAGGGCAAGTTCCACCAGAAAGAGAATGCCCGCCATCTGCAGTCCCTTTTTCAGGAGAGAGGAGCGGCTCTCTGCTCCCACCGCCAGTTTGGCCACCGTACTCTGGAAGGGAAAGAGGGATGCGTTCAGGAAGATCAGCATGCCGAAACCCACGGCATAGGCGGCCAGATGCAGCTTTGCGTCCCCGCTTCTTCCCAGAGCCATGTTGATCAGGGGGCCGGCCAGAGTCATCATCTGGCTGGTC
This sequence comes from Candidatus Krumholzibacteriia bacterium, assembly GCA_030748535.1. Taxonomy (NCBI): domain Bacteria; phylum Candidatus Krumholzibacteriota; class Candidatus Krumholzibacteriia; species Candidatus Krumholzibacteriia bacterium. Next base: position 831,637 of record JASMLU010000001.1, on the reverse strand, counting down.
AGCACAAGTGGCCAGTAGAAGTCAAAAATCTGCCGGAATCCAAGCTTACTCATACCCCAGAGCCTCCACCGGATCCAGTCTGGCAGCCTGCATCGCGGGGTAGAGGCCGAAGAAGATGCCGGTCCCACAGGAGACCAGCAGGGCTACGAAAACATAGAGCAGGGGAACCGTAGCGGGAACATGGAAAATGAGGCGGAGAATCTGCCCAAGCAGAAGCCCTGCAATCAGCCCCACTGTTCCTCCGAGGCCCGTAAGCGTGGCGGACTCCATGAGAAACTGAATCAGGATGTCACGCTGACGTCCGCCCACGGCCTTTCGGATTCCGATTTCCCGGGTGCGCTCTTTTACGCTGACAAGCATGATCGTGATCACGCCGATGCCACCGACCATCAGTCCGATGGATGCCAGAATCACCCCGACAAGAGTCAGTGGCCCGGTGAACTTCTTCGTAAAGTCCAGCATCATGTCCTGCGTAGACAGCTGGAAATCGTTCTTCTCCCCGGGAGCAAGCTTGTGATGAATACGAAGCGCGAGTTCGATTTCATCGTTGAGCTTGTCGAGGAGATCGTCCCCGTCGGGAGTGGCCATGAGGCTCGTCATGTCCCGGGCCGCCCAGGGGAAGTGTTTCTGCATGGTGGTGTAGGGCAGGAAAAGGTAGTTGTTCGCCATCGCACCGAAGATGCTCTTCCGGTCCTCCATGATTCCGACAATGGTCAACTCCGTATCCAGGTTGACGCGGAGCTTCTTCCCGATGGGATCCTCCAGACCGAAGAAACTCGTGGCCGGGCCACGGGGAATTACGCAGACATCCCGCCGTCCCGCCCAGTCGGAGGAATTGAGAAAGCGGCCTTCCTCCAGGTTGAAGCCGATCACATCGAGGCAGTTGGGAGCGGTGCCGTCGATTTCCATAAGGGCGGACTTGTCTCCTGGCCCCTGAACCAGCGTACCGAAACTCCCCCAGATAGTACTCTGCTGGAGGGAAGGGCAGTGGTCCTCGATCGCGTACCAGTCGTCCAGACCGAGTGGATTTCGGTTCTTCTGGAGATGGGGATTGCCGAAAGGATCGCCGTTGCTGATGTAGATGTAGGATGACTCGGTATCCCGAATCTCGCTTTCCAGACTCCCCTTGAATCCTTCAATGACCGAGACCATGGCCATCAGGGTCATTACGCCGATACCCACACCAAGAATGACCAGGCCGCTTCGCCCCTTGTTTCCGCGAAGGGTGTCGAGGGCCATGCGGATGTTTTCCTTCAGTCCGGCCCAGAGTACCCGCCCTCCGTGAATCTTACTCATAGCGCAGAGCCTCCACGGGGTCGAAGTGGGCGGCACGGCGTGCGGGATAGAGTCCGAAGAAAACGCCGACGGCCACGGTCAGCACGAGACCCAGCGCAACGCTCCAGAACTGCACTGAATAGGGGAGGGGGCTGAAGTTCGCTATGGTGGCCGCCATGCTGAAGCCCACCAGGATCCCCATCAGGCCGCCAAAGAAAGAGAGTACGAGGGCTTCGATCATGAACTGGAAGAGAATGTCACTCGACTTAGCGCCGATGGCCTTTCGAACGCCGATCTCCCGCGTGCGTTCCTGAACGCTGACCAGCATGATGTTCATGATGACGATGCCCGCCACGACGGCGCTGATGCCCACGATCATCGAAAGTACGGCCAGCAGGAGGTTCTTCACCTTGTCCCATAGCCCCAGCATAGCGTCGCTCGTCTGCAGTGCAAAGTCATCGCGGTCAGCAGGGCGGAGCTTGTGGCGGATGCGCATGGCAGTGCGCAACTCATCCTTCAGCAGTTCCACATGCTCGGTGTCGATGGCCTTGACGGAAATCGTAACCGAGGGATCCCGCCCGTGGCGACCGAAGATCTTGAAGAAACTGGTCAGGGGAATGATGGCAAACTTGTCCTGGTCCTCCCCCAGCAGACTTCCCTTTTCCTTGCTGACTCCCACGATCCGGAAGGGGCGGCCCACGATCCTGAACTTCTTTCCGATCGGGTCCTCGCCGGGGAAGAGCTCTTCTGCCACCCCCGGCCCAATGACGGCCACCGGATGACTTCGATTGATTTCAAAAGGGGAAAGGTGGCGGCCCGACTCCAGTTCGATGGTTTCGAGAAAAGGGTACTCGGCGGTTCGCCCGCGTATGGGAATGTTCCGGAGCCGGTTCTTTCCCCGATTCACTGAGCGATGGCGCTCCCGCCCTGCGCCAAGATAGAGCGCGGAGGGAAGTCGGTCGCTAAGATAATCGAGGTCTTCGAGCAGTACCGGAGGATTGTGAATGGACTTGAGAGCCGCTTTTCGGTCGGTCAGAAACAGGAAGGGATCGATACTCATGAGGTTCACGATACCGCTTCCCTGTTCGAATACTTTCTCGTGCATGTAGACATTCATGCCGTCGATAATGCTGACAACGGCGATGATGCTGGCCACGGCGATCAGGTTACCGGTCATCACCAGAGCCGAACGCAACTTGTTTGCCCAGAGAGTGGCGAGCGCGATGCGAATACCTTCGAGCGGACTCATGACCTAGCCGATCTGGATAGAGAAACCGCGTTTTTTCTTGCCCTTGCCGCTTTCCTCGTCCTCGACTCGTGTCTCCTTCACCTTTTCTCCGTGATGCAGGTTTCTCAGGGTTTTCATGGAGCCGGTGACGATGCGATCTTCGGCTTCCAGACCCTCGATCAGTTCAAAGTGGCGGTCACCGGCGATGCCGGTGAGGACGGGACGGAAAATGGCGCGGTCGTTCCGGATGAGGAAGACGCCCTCCAGCTCTTTCTTGTCCTCTTCAAACTCAAAGACAGGAGGCTCCAGCCCAGCGGCCTGGAGGCGGCGATCGTTTTTCCCGGAATTCTCCTCCAGGGACTTCTTGGTTCGAAGAACCAGGCTCTGAATGGGAATGGAAAGACAGGAGTCCCTTTTTGCGGTCGTGACTTCTGCCGTTGCGGAAAGGCCGGAGCGGAGTCCCTTGTAGCCGGAGTCAAGAGTGACATCGACCCGGAAGTCCACACCGCCGGAGCCCTGTTGTCCGAGAATGGGGCTGTTCGCAATTTCAGTGACCTTGCCGCGGAAGTCCTGGTCGGGGAAGGCGTCGATCTCGATAAGTGCGGTTTGCCCGAGGCGGAGGCGCGGAACCTCGGTCTCATCGACCTCGATTTCCACTTCCATGACCGAAAGGTCTGCCACGACCATGAGAACCTGGATCGAGAAGAGGCTCTCCTGGGCAACTTCTCCGACCTCCGCATTTCTGCGGATCACGATGCCGCTCATGGGCGCGCGGATTTCGGATTTCGCAAGCTTGTCGCGCTGCTGTTCCAGGAATGCCTTGGCCTGGTCGACGCGCCGCCATGCGGATTCCCTCTGGGTCTCGCTGACCCGGAAAGCCATGCGGTTCTGTTCGAAGTCGCGCTCGCTGAGATCCCCGCTCTTGTAAAGACTCTGGATGCGTTTCCACTCCAGCTTCATCTGCTCAAGGCGAGCCTCGGTTTCCTGGTAGGCGGCCCTTGCGGATTCGTATTGCGCTTCGGCGCTGCGAACGGATTCCCGGAACTGGGTCGGATCGACCCGGATCAGAAGATCTCCCTCTTCGACACGATCTCCCTCATTGACCGCGACCTCTACGATCTTGCCGGTCACATCGGAACTGATATCCACGGAGATCTTGGGTTGAATTCTCCCCGTGGCGCTGACGATTTCCGTCAGTTCGCGCTTCTCGACGGCTTCGGTCTCAACAACGGTCGCGCGAGTTTTCTGCTTTTTGACATTCACACTGACGAGTGTGACGACCACAAGCAGGGCCAGCACAATCCAGAACACTTTCTTTTTCATGGAACAGTTCTCCTTGAAGGCAATACCCCTGAGAAGATACGGACTGGGAAGGGATTGTTACAGCGGAAAAGCAGGATTTCTATCCCAGGTCGTAGTCCTTGATCTTCTTGTAGAGCGTGGACTCCCCGATACCGAGACTGCGGGCCGTCTCGCGCTTGTTGTTTCTGAAATGCTGGAGCCTCTGCTCGATGAGGTCTCGCTCGATTTCCTCCAGGGAAGCAGTGCCGCTCACGGCGGTTCCACCTTTTTTGGGGCTTCTCTGGGGGAGAATCACATCTTCCGCCTCGATGAGATCGCCCTCCGCATAAAAGACGGCCTGCTCGACGATGTGCTTCAGTTCACGGATGTTTCCCGGCCAGGCATGGCTCTTGAGTTTCTCAATGGCCTCTTCGCTGAAGTCGAGTCCTCGACCCTCGGGATCGCAGGCAAGAAAGTGCTTTGAGAGAACGGGGATGTCCGAGGGGATGTTTCGCAGGGGTGTCGTCTCCACGCCGATGACATTGAGACGATGGTAGAGGTCCTCGCGGAAGGATTCCTTTTCGATCTCTTCGATGAGGTCACGGTTGGTGGCGGCCAGGATTCTTACATCGACCCGAATGGATTCATTGCTTCCCACCCGCTCGAACTCCTGCAGTTCGATAACGCGCAGGAACTTGGACTGAAGCTCCAGATCCATTTCCCCGATTTCATCAAGAAAGAGCGTCCCTTCGCTGGCGGCCTCAAACTTGCCGGGACGGTCACTGACCGCGCCACTGAAGGCGCCTTTTACATGGCCGAAGAGTTCACTGGTGAGAAGTTCCCGGTTGAGCGCAGCGCAGTTGATGGCGACGAAGGGCTTGTCCCGTCGGGATCCCGCAAGGTGGATACTTCGGGCGACGACTTCCTTGCCCGTGCCAGTCTCGCCCTGGATCAGGACGGTCTTTCCCGAGCTGCCCAGTTTTTCGCACTGCTTGCGAAGCAGCTTCATGGCCTTGCTCTCGCCGATGATCTGCTCTGCGGCATTCGGCTGAAGAGCCACTTCCAGGCTTCGGGTGCGGCGGGCCAGTTGATGACGATCGAGTGCCTGCTCCACGGCGAGAAGCAGGCGGGGACCCATGCCGCCGCCCGTGGGCTTCTCAATGTAATTCGAGGCTCCCAGGCGCATTGCCTCTACGGCAGAGTCCACATCGCCAAAGGCGGTGATCATGAGCGAGGTCACCGGAATGTCCTCTTCTGCCACGCGGGCCAGAAGTTTCAGGCCGTCCAGTCTCGGCATGTTCTTGTCCGTGATGAGAATGTCGAAGGCAGAGCCCCGGAGCTTCTCGAGAGCGTCCATGCCGTCGCTCGCGGTTTCCACGGGGAAACCCTCTTCTTCCAGAAGTTCGGAAAGATACTCGCGATTCAGTTCTTCATCATCGACCAGCAGAATCCTGGCCCTTCGTTCATCGCTCATGCCTGCTCCTCAGGAATGAAGAGGAAGTCCCACGCGAAAAACAGCGCCGCCTTCAGCTCCGTTTTCCGCCCGGATCTCTCCACGGTGTTCCTCGACAATCTGTCGACAGATGGCCAGGCCCAGCCCGCTTCCCCCGCGTCCCTTTTTCGTTGTAAAGAAATCATCGAAGATCCGTCCCAGATCCTCTTCGGCAATTCCCGGCCCGTTGTCCGAGACAATGACTTCCACCCAGTTGTCCTCGCTGGCTCCCAGCCTTCGCTCACTGCTCATGGAGATCCCTACGCTTCCGCCTTCCTCGAGTGCCTGCGCGGCATTGGTCAAGAGGTTGCTGAAGACCTGCCGCAGAGCCTCCGACTGCCCAAGAACGCGGGCCCCTTTTTCGTAGTTTCTTTCGAGCCGGATTCCGCTCTTCTGAAAAAGAGTGCCGGTTTCTACGGCGGCCGTTGTGAGAATGCGCGCAAGGTCCATCGGCTCTCGCGGGCCTTCACTCGGATGCACGAAGCCGAGAAGGGTGCGCATGTTCTCCTCGGCGCGGTCTACGCCCGAGAGGATGCGGTCCACCCGTGCGAGGACTTCTTCTCGCGGGAGATCCCCGCCCCGGAGTTTCTCGCCCAGATTTTCGGCGGTTCCCCGGATGTTGTAGAGCGGGTTTTTCAGTTCGTGGGTAACGCGACCGAGCATGGTGCCGAGAAGAGCCAGTTTGTCACTGCGGTTGCGGGCGCGAACCAGCTCTTCGCGCTCCAGAAGAAGGGCTGCCTGCCGGGAGACTGTGTCGAGAAGTTCGCGGTCATCCTCGCGAAAGGGATGGCTTCCTTCGTGAGTGCGGTCGATGTAGAAGGCTCCCAGGCGACGATCCTCCACGCGAAGCGGGCAGCAGATCACCGACTGGATGGACTCGATCCGGATCGACTCGGAGGATTCGTAGCGGGGGTCATCAGCGGCGAAACGCAGGAATACCGTGTCGCCGCTGTCGAGCGCCTCCCGAAGAACTGTCTGGCTGACCCGGCCGATTGCATCTTCGTCCAGATCGCCGATGCCTTCCCGGTTCCAGGAGGCCAGGCTGTCGGGGCGCCAGCGACCGCTGTCCGGATCCACGAGAAGGAGAAAGCCCCGGTCGGCTTCCACGGCTTTAGCCGCAATGGAGATTACCGAGCGCATCAGTTCTGCGGGCGAGCGCTCGCGTCCCAGAATGTCGAGAATCGAGAGGAGAACCGGGAAACGGCGATCTTCCTTGGGTCTCTGGGTATTGTGTTTGCTATTGGAGGAAAACTCCAGAAGCACCCTTCCCAGACGGATTCGGCTCGCACTCTTCAGGGGCGTGGATTCGGAGACGGGGTTCCCGTCCAGTTCGCTACCGTAGCGGCTCCGCAGGTCTTCTAAGTGCCAGTTTTCCTCATGGAAACAGAGCGAAGCGTGTTCGCGGCTCACACTCTTGTCCGTGAGGACGATGTCGCAGTCCCCGCTACGGCCAAGAGAGAGCTGGAGACCCTCTTTCGGTTCGAAGGGACCGAAACTCTGCGAGGCGTTTCCCGCCTCATCAATCCAGTGAAGATAGACCTGCATTGGCGAATAGTAGGCTTTCGCTGCAAGAAACTGCAACAATTCATCTTGAGCCTTGCGCAAGAGCCTTCTAGACTGCCGGCGGAGGTGCGATGCCGGAATCTTTGGGACCCTGGAAATTGCTCCGTCTTCTGGGCGAGGGCGGAATGGGACAGGTCTACGAGGCCCGTGGCCCCGACGGGGAGACGGTCGCCCTCAAGGTTCTTCGCGGGGGAGCCAGTGCCGGCGCCCGCGAGAAGGAAATGTTTTCCCGGGAAGCACGGGTGGGGCTTCGACTCCATCATCCCGGCCTGGTGGAAGTTCTCGAAGTCAGTGAGGACAATGGCCACCCTTATCTTGTCATGGAGTACCTTCCCGGGCCTACGCTAAGGGAGCTTCGCGAAAGCGGCGCACTCAGCCTGCAGAGTGTTCTGGCTCTGGCCTTTCCGGTTCTTGAAGCACTCGACTATCTCCAGAATGAAGGCGTGGTGCATCGGGACCTGAAGAGCGGCAACATTATGCTCGATCGTGAAGGGCGCCCCCGCCTTATGGATTTTGGACTGACCCGTTTTTCCGATGAAACCAGCCTGACGCAGACCGGCCTGATTTTTGGTTCCCCGCACTACATGTCTCCCGAACAGGGAATGGGGGAGACTCTCAGTGAAGCGAGTGATCTCTTTTCCTTTGGCGTTGTTCTCTATGAACTCATCACAGGTCGTTTGCCCTTCCGCGGAGATCATCCGGTGGGCGTGGTCTATGCCATCATCAATGAGGAACCGGAGTCCATTCGGCGAATTCGACCGGAACTGCCCGAAGCTCTTTCCTGGATTCTGTCGCGAGCCATGGCCAAGAGACCGGCGGATCGCTACGAGAGTGCCGCCGAGTTTTCTGCGGATCTATTAGCTTTGAAGGAACATCTTGAAGGGCGAATCAGTGCCGAAGCTCTTCACTTGAAGGCCCGTCCCCCGGAAGCAAGGAGCGTGGATCGACTTCGCCTGGCCGGTCGAGATCGGGAACTGCAGAGTCTTTGCGAGTGGATCGAGACACCGCCCGGGGCGAGTCTTCTTTATCTTTCCGGCGAAGCAGGGATCGGAAAAACGCGACTGGTTCGGGAGGCGATTTCCCGACTGGGAGAACGGGCTCCGAAGATTCTGGTGGGCCGCACCCAGCCCGGACGGGAGTCCTTTCCTTATCAGCCCTGGCGGGAGGCCCTTCGCCCGGAACTGCTCGACCGCAAGCTCCTGGAGGCTGGCCGCTTTGAGGAACTGCTCAGGGAACATCCCGGCCGAGAGCGTCTGTCGCAGATTCTTCGCGCCTTCTTCCAGGGAGAAAAGGGAGAGGCGGATGATCGCGAGCAACTCTTCGAGGCTCTCCGGGTATTCTTCAAGTCACTGTCCCGGGAAACAGATTTCCGTTTCTGGTTTGAAGACTTCCACCGCGCAGACCATGCCAGTCTGGATCTCCTGACCTTCCTGTCCCGCTCGCCGGAACCGCCGTTCTGCATGGTTTCCTACCGGACCGAGGAACTGGAGGAAGGCTCCCTGCTGAGGAACCTGATCCGGGAGCTGGACCGGGAGGGCCGTTGCCGGAGTATCTCGCTGGAGCGACTCGGGGAGGAGGAACTGGGGCGACTGGTGGAGGATGTTCTTCCGGGAAGCTCCGAAGATCCGCGCATTGCCAGCCGCCTCTTTCGGGAGAGCCGCGGAAACCCTTTCATCCTGGGTGAACTGCTGGGCATTCTGGAGCGGGGAAACTATGAGACTGGCGGCGATCCCGAGGACTGGGATCTGCCGCTACCCGATCGACTTCAGGATCTGGTGGGTCTGCGCCTTTCTTCTCTCTCCGAAGAGGATCGGGATCTGCTGGATCTTGCGGCGGTCGAGGGCGAGGCCTTTCAGGCAGACACTCTGGCAGCGGTTCTCGGCAAGCGGAAGATTCATGTCCTGCGACAGCTTCAGAAAATCCAGCGAGGAAGCGGAGTCCTGCGGGCTGCGGAAGGACGCTTCCTCTTTGACCACGCACTTGTGCATCGGGTTCTTTATGAATCTCTCTCGCCCGACCTGTGTCGGGAGTATCACCGGATGGTGGGAGAGCACATCGAGGAGCACCGGAGTGCAAGAGCCGATTCCTCGGCCGCAGTTGCAAGGCACTACATGGCTGCGGGAGAAGCTCGCCGTGCGCTTCCCTTCCTTCTGGCGGCCGGACGGGTGGCTCGCGGTCTTTACGCGAATTACGAAGCTCGCAGGCAGTTGGAGCCGGCACTGGAGATCGCGGAGCTATGGTGGCTGGAAGAGCCTCTCAGCGAGGCTTCCACGCTGCGACGAGAAGTGCTTCAGGAACTGGGTGAGTTGGAGGCCACCGAAGGAAACTACGATTCCAGCGAGAAGCTCCTGAGCCAGTCCCGCAGTCTTCTGGTTCCCGGCATCGAGGATTCCCTTCAGCCGGAACTCCGCCGCCTTCGCGGAGAGTCTCTTTTCTTTGCCGGACGCAAGGAAGAAGCATCCGCAGAACTGTCAGCCGCTCTTTCTGCCTGTGAAGAGGGGCAGAACCGTGAGCGCGCGCTGATCCTGCGAAGTCTCGCCCGTCTGGAGAGCACACAGAATCGTTGGGAGAAAGCACTCCAGACCTGTGAAGAGGCCCGGGAACTGGAGGGCCTGTCCGCTTCAGAATCCCTGGCTCTTAAGCACACCATGGGCTTGATCCAGATGAGCCGGGGAGATCTGGATGAGGCCCAGCGAGTGTTTTCAGAGGTCATCCGGGAAGCGTCCCTCGCAGAGGAGGAATCCCTGCACGCTGCCTCGCTTGCCAATCAGGGCATCGTGCATTGGCGCAAAGGACGGGCCCGGGAAGCCGTGGAGAGTCTGGAGGAGAGTCTTGTCATTCGAAGGCGCATGGGCACGCTGACCGAGATTGCCAGAAGTCTTGTGAATCTGGCGATCATCCGCACGAAGCAGGGCTCTCTGGGAGAAGCTCGCAGTTTGCTGGAAGAGAGCCAGTCCATGAAACGCCGGATCGGCGACGCCGACAGTCTGGCCCATGGAGAGAACGCTCTCGGGAATCTGGAGAACACGGACGGTCGCCTGGAGAAGGCCATCGAACATTACCGGACAGCCGCAGAGCTACACTTCCAGTCGGAAAACCGGGCGGGAGCGGCCGTGGCACTTCACAATCAGGGCGAGACGCTCCTGGACATGGGCTGCGTCGAGGAAGCTCGCCCTCTGCTCGACCGCGCCCTGGACTTGCGGGAGGACCTGCAACTACGCACGGGAAGAGCCTCCAGTTGGAGGGCACGGGCTCGCCTTCTCGCAGCACTCGGGGATGAAGAAGAGGCAAGAGCGGCTTTCAGCAAGGCGCGCAGGATTGCAGCGGATGAGCCGGGCACGATGGAACGCCTCAAGGTGGAACTGGAGGTTCTCGGATTTCTCTGCGATTTGAAGGAAGTGTCAGAAGCCCGCAAGCAGTTGGAAGAGTTGCGGAAGTCCCTTTCATCCTGGCCCCCCGAAGGACTGAGCTTCGAGTTCCGATTTCTCGATCTACGGCTCCTGCGAGCTGAGGGAAAGGAGAAAGCCGAAACCCTGTTCCGGGAACTGCTTTCCGGGTTTCCTTCCACGGAGAATCCCTATCAACGCTGTCTCCTCCTCCATTACTGGAGCAAAGGAGACAGCGATACCGCAGAAGGTTCCGAAGCCCGGGAACTGGCCGGACGACATGGCTATCACTGGCTGAGCGGCGACTAGTCGACGAGCAGGATTTTGCCTGCGGGGACTTTCTTTCCATTCACACGAAGCTGCGCGAAGTAAGTGCCCGCGGCCATTCGCTGGCCCTTCTCCCCGAAGCCGTTCCACTCAATGCCATGGCGACCCTGACGCAATTCCCCGCCTTCGATGCTTGCCACGCGACGCCCCCTGACATCGTGGATTTCCAGACTCACCCGGCTTCTTGCCGGAAGATGGAACTCCACCCGGCTGCCCGCAGGTGTGGGATTGGGCCAGATTCCTTCCACGCGCAATCCTGCAGGGGAGAAATCGCCGGCGGAAGTGGCATCGGGAGTGAAGGTGCCGAACCAGGTCGCCCACTGGTTTCCTCCTGCGGCATATTCCCCGAAGGTCCAGAAGCTGATGCCATCGGAAGGATCTGCTGCCGCGCCGCTGTAGTCTCCGAAGCGTCCGCCGGAGAGGGAGCTGTTGGAAGCCTTGACGAGTACCGGATCACGCATGCTTCCCGGCGGGTCGCCGGGCATGCGGTAGCATCGCCAGATCTGGAAGTAGTCGCTCGTGGAAGACCAGGTGAAGGTCATGGCCGCCATTCCGAATTCATTGGCGGCAATGGAATTGAAGAAGGCGTATCCCGTGTTATTGGGCAGGACATCGCCCTGTTGAGCGACAAAGGGATCGTAGTCCGTGACCGGCCACCCGTTCATGGGGATTTCGTACCATCGGGCTACCAGCTTCTGTCTTGCTGCCGTCGGGCAAACATGGTGGCAGGCCCAGAGAGAACCATTGCGAAAGACGCAACTCCAGAAGCGTGCCTCAAAGGTTTCAATGGTGCTGGAGGATCCCAGGCTTCTGGCATTGATCGGTCGCCAGTAGGTGGGCACAGTCAGGTTCAGGGTAGTCAGGCTCGGACTTCCCAGGGGATCCTGAATGGCATAGAGGGTCAGGGTGCTGCTGCTGTTTCCCTCATAGGATCGGATCATGTACATGCTGGGAGCCTCATCGTACTGCACCGGAATCCCGAAGGACTGGCTTCCCGTGTTCATGACATGGGAACTGACCGGGCTTCCTCCTTCCAGAACACTGGACTTGTCGAGGATGTAGACCAGGTATTTGTCGGGAGAGAAGAAGTCTGCAGTCAGATAAATCGCTTCCTCATCGACGGCCATGTTGGGAGAGTCGATGTCGTTTCCGGAGATGCTGGTGACATTCAGCCGGTACTTGTGCCAGTCGCTTGCATCGTCGGGATAGGCGTCGGTCGAAACTGCGAAGTCAAAATAGGACTGATTGCTGGCTCTCTCGCAGGCCATGATCATGAAACGCTGGCTGTGCGGGTCAAAGATGACTTCGGGGTCAAAGACAAACCAGTCGGCACCCAGTTCGCTCCAGAAGCCGTAGCTGTCTTCCAGTTCTTCCTGCCAGTTCAGGTTTCCGTCGCGGTCGAAGCTGGCGATCATACCGTTCACCACTCCGATCAGGCAGTCCGGACCGGCGGCCATGTGGGGATCGGGAGGATTCCAGCCCGAGTTTGTGATCCCCACAAAACCGGCATCGCGATCCTCACTTCCGGGGAAGAAGGGCTCGGGCTCCATGACGGTCTCACTGACCGGCTGGTAGCTGGGAGGCTGATGGGGCATGGCAAGAGCGTATTCATCGACGCTCTTCTCGGGGGCGATTCTCCGCTCCAGAGCCTGCCAGCCGAGGCGCATTCCCTTGACCAGGCGAGCGAGAGGGTTGTCCGAAAGGGGAAGCAGGAGGGTCAGGTTTGCCGAGGACTTGTCCTCCGGTGTATTTCCGCTCCAGGTGAGAGCCAGCCGACCCTTTTCATCACAGGCCAGTCTTGCTGCCGCCGTACCAGAGTCGAGAGCCTGTTTGCCATCAGCATAAGCGTTCAGGCGAAGGACTTCGCCGCCCTCCGGAGAGAAGCGACGGGCGTGGATGTCCGAAGTACGACCGTCGGCAGACAGTTCATTCCAGGCGAGGACAAAAGAGCCATCCGCTGCACGCGCAAGAGCGACGCCACTCTGCTGCTTTCCTCCCGAGGCCGAGAAGACTTCGTCCAGAGGATTACAATGCAGGTCAAAACGCTGCGCGAGAACTTCATGTCCCTGCTCGCGTGTCTGCATCCAGGCAAGAACCAGCGTGTCGTCGAGAGAGATGAGTTGAGCCTCGATTCCCAGGTCCGCCACCTTCACGGGGCCATCGAGAAGTTCTCCCTGCGATGAATAGCGTGCCAGCAGGAGAGTTTCCCCGGAGGAACTCCAGGCGATGGCAAGGGAGGCGTCCTCGAGAACACTCAGCGCGGGGTTCCAACCCTCCTCTGTGATCGGGAAGCTCCTGTCGCCTGCACGGGCCATGATGCCGCGGCCTTCCTGCCAGACGCTCAGCAGTCGGCCGTCGGGAAGTTCGGCCAGCAGGGGCCGACTAGACGGCAGTTTCGAGTCCTGTCCGGAGAGGGTGAGCTCTTGCTGTCGGGTATCAAGAAGTGTGATCGAGGTGCCGGGTCCGCGTTCCCTAATGGATTCCCAGGCGAAGACGGCTCCGTCTTCCAGAAGAGCCACTGCGGGGGCGGCCTGCATTCCGGAAGCCGCTTCATTCATGCGGGTCTCATCGCCCCGTGGGTTTCCAAGGCCGTCCAGAGTTCGCGAATATACGGAGAAGCCGCCGCCTCCCTGCCTTCGACTCTGCCATGTCGCCAACCAGTCGCCATTCTGCTTCGGAAGAACCGAAGCATGGTTCTGGGTGCTCTTTGTGAACTGGTTGAGCCGGGTTTCCACGCGATAATAGTCCTGTCCGTCCCATTGAAGAGTGTCGGGCAGGAGGATCATCGCAGAAGTGATGGCAAGCAGTGTGAATGCAGCAAGGAGGATCTTGACGCGCATGGCTTTCCTTTCGCCGGGAAGGCTCCATTATAACGGAATTGCGGAGAGATTCCTATGTCTGATCACTTCATCAGGCTGAGTTTACAGGCCTGAGAGCGATTTCCCGTCTGCAGTCGGGCGAAATACAGACCGCTGGGAAGGTCGACCCCTGCTTCGTTCCGTCCCTCCCAGTCGAAGGTGTGTCGTCCTGCGGGGAGGGAACCCTGCTGAAGGGTTTTCAGTTTCCGTCCGCTGACATCATGGATGGAAACTCGGGTGTTGCAGGATGAGTCCAGCTCGAAGGAGATCCTGACGGAGGGATTGAAGGGGTTCGGCCAGGCTTCCAGAGAACCGGCTTCAATGCCCGGTGCGGATGTGCTTGTTTCAAAGTTGCAGTACATCGTCCACTTGCCGAACTCGCAACCACTGTCATAGGCAATGCGGAAGTACCCGTTCATTCCCCACCAGCTTCCCCAACTGTTCTTGGCAATCCAGCACTGCTGGTTGTCGTCATAGCCAACGATCAGGACGAAGTGGTTGCTTCCCGTGTACTCGCTTCCATGGGCAGAGTACACGCCGCCATCGTAGCCACTGAAATTGTCATAGATCCGGAACCAGGTGGCCACGGGTGCTTCCTGCAGGACGCTCTTGATCAAGTCGATGTCGATGTTGTTCCAGGTGACAAAACCGAAGTCCGAAAGCATTCGAATCTGGAAGCCGCTTTCATCGCAGGATTCCGCACAGGGGACACTGTCTTCGGCCTCATAGGGGAAACAGTTTTCGGAGGGAGCCCCTTCGTCCCGCAGAAACTGCAGGGCTCCGGAGAGGTAACCTCCGCCGCAGTCGCTGGGCGCCTCTGCGACATTGTAACAGGAGAGTACATACTGCTCGGAATAGTCCGGGTCACTGCCCGGCATGTCGGACTGGATCATCAGTCTGGATTCGAACATCGCCATTGCCGCAAAATCCCAGCAGGAACCGCAGGCTCCCTGATTGCGCACGCCACTGACATAGTTCAGGCCAGCAACATTGCGCCAGTCCATGCTGGTGGGAAGGTCGCGCAGGATCTCTCCCTGCCAGAGCGGATAGTCCCGGTAGTTCTCGGGGATGAACGCAGTATCCCCATCGGGAAGCGAGGCCAGCACAAGGCTGGACAGAAACAGAAGGAAGAGGAAAGCCCTCACTTCAGGAGAACCAGTTTACAGGCAGTGACCGTGTCGGCGATTTTTGCCAGATAGACTCCGCTGGGAAGCTCCGAGCCGGCCTGATCGCGTCCTTTCCATTCAATCGAGGAAGCACCCTGAGGCACTTCCATCTTGCGGACACAGCGTCCGCGAGAGTCGTAGATGGAAACGATGGCATCCTCTTTCAGCATCGACTCAAAGTGAATCCGCGTAGTGGGGTTGAAGGGATTGGGTGCAGCACCCCGGATGCAAACCGCCCCCGGCAGGCCTTCTTCGTCTACGGAAGTGGGCAGGTGGTTCAGGTCGCCCGCAAAAAAGAGGTCATCGATGAAGCCGCTGATCGGAATCGCATAGGAACTGCCAAGGCCATGAGAGCAAATGCTCAAGTCCTGAAAGTCGTCGAACAACTCACAGGTGTCACCCCAGATCCAGTTGCCGGTATAGTTGTTGACCATGCAGAGCAGCTCCTGACTGTCGGCATTGAAGAGCAAGAGGATTCGAAGGTGTTTCTGGACGGGGAGTCCGAAAGCCCACTTTTCGCAGCCCGAGGAATAAGATCCGGTGCGGAATCGAAGATCACAGTCTCCGTTGGCTCCCGAGAAGAGCTCCAGGCTGACCGCTTCGCCCAGAGACAGAAGATTCATCGAACTGTATTCGCCGGGATCAGTAACCAGAACATCAAATCCGATGACCCAGTTGCCCCCTTCGGGGCTCAGGGGTTTCCTGATCTTCTCCCGCCCCGGAAGATCTCCATGGGACTCGAAGAGGAGAGCTCGCTTTCCCAGGTCCCATTCAAGAATCTGATCGGGCGAACTGTCAGCAACGGTGAAGTCCTCGATCCCGTCCATGAAGCTGTAGAGATCATCGCCCAGAAAGCCCAGCCATGCGGCGATTGAGCTGATGTACTGCGCTCGCACCGTGCGTTCGGGAAGAGCGGCAAACATCCAGCTCTGGAAGTGAATGGGTCGGTCGGCATAGCGATCCGAGGATACGGGAAAGCAGCCCCCGCCCTGAGGAAAGTTGGCATCCAGAAAACCTTCGGCTCCGGGCATCAGGTTGAAGAAGTCGACACGATCCGTCTCGGAGTCCGGCAGACTTTCATAGTCGAAAACCCCGATCGGGAGATTGGCGAAAAAGGCGTTATCGGAGTTCGGCATGACCTCAATGGCATCGAAGTCGAGGTAGGCGCCTTCTACGCCGAGAATCTGGCTGAGGAATAGATCGTATTCGGTTTCGCCCTGATGGCGGATCAGGTCATTGAGGATTCCCTGCCCGGAGAGAATTACTTTTCCGCCCAGATTCATGTAGTCGGTCAGCAGGGTCATTTCCTCTACCTGCAGAACATCGAGTTCATTGGCCGCACAACTCCAGATGCAGAGCGGAAACTGGATCAGGTCGTTCAGCGTGGGCCGGGTCGGAATGGAGTCATTTTGCCAGATCTCAAAGGTCTGGTAGTCGATTCCGGCAGAATCCAGTGCTTCCTGAATGAAGACTTCATAGCCGGGATCTTCCGTGTACTGGACACTGTCTTCCTCAACGGCGCGGCCACTGCGCTTGCCCATGGAGGGCTCCCAGTCATCGTCGACCAGGGAGCACATTCTCGTAGCTGCAAGAGCCTGCGGTGCAAAGAGAGGTAGCAGGGCGAAGGTCGCCACTGCAATGGCAAGAAGGGTAACTAGACGGGCCCGTTTCATAATCCACCTCGGGTTCTTATTACAGTGACAAGGATAGCATATTTCGCAGGAAATGGGGCGGCTTGATCGTTGCATTCCTTGTGTTTGGTAAGCGGGCTTACGCGCCAGGCAATTGCCATTCGAGTGTGTTTCTACCGAACCAGGCAAATGAAGCGATGTAATGAGGGGATTGCACGCCCAGCTTGCGACATTATTTATAAACGTGATATACTGTTGCTGTGAGGTGGGTATGTTCAAGGGTACCCTGATGTATCTTGTCTTGTTGTTTCCCGTCTATTCCCATGCATTTCTCTGCGGGAACAGTATTCCGGACAGTCTGTCCAGGATTTCCCTCAATCCGAGTGATTACCCCTATCCTGTTGACTCTCTTCTATTTGTAAATCACGAAAACCCCGTATTCCCGGGTATCTTTACCTTGAAGGCAGACTGGGACTGGGAAACGGTGACCGATTGGGATGAGAGTCAGGGCTGGGGCCTCGAAGAACTCGTCACCTTTGCCGAATGTGTAATCAGCACAGATCCTGACACCTTTCCGGATCTTGCGAATCGGATCTGTGCCTACTTTGCCTTCGACACAGATTCCAGCCACAGCGGGATTCAAATTGGAGAAGACCGTCATTTCACAGTTCTTCTTTCCCGTGATGAGGCCATGGGGAAATATGATCAGGATGAACCAATCATCGCAGTCGGCCTGAAACACAGAAGCGATGGCCCTTGCCAAGCACCGGAGACCGTGGGCGGGAGATCTCGACCGGGGTGTATTTTCTCAAGTCACCCTCCCTCCCTGACCTGCAGGCACAGAAGGTAGTGACTCTGAAATAGGAGGAAATACGATGAGAATGAAGTGGATTTCATTACTGACAATAGGAGCCTTGCTTGTAGGGGGGGCTTCTATGGCAGGATTGATCTATTATCATGACGGAGTTCCAGTGCACTCTTACAATGACATTGGTGGTAGTAGTACTCCATGCGGCTGGCTAGTTTTCTGGTTTGATACGACCCGTATTTCGATGGCGTAATTCCCAACCACACATTATACGATCTTACTTTGGAGAGGATGGAGTTGTTTCATTATGGAAGTGGGAGATTCAAGATTGTGGTCGGAACTGCAACAGCCAGATATGCAGATAACTGGATGTTGGTGGAAGTTGACACCGACGAGGATGGTGTGGGGGTAGTGGGGGAGTACGAATTCGAAACTACATGCTCGGATTGCTGGGAGACATTTGAACTGATGGCATACTTCCCTGACGAGTCTGGAACGTATATTGGAGGAGGTCACGGACACCCCTGGAGGACATTTCTGTATTTCTGCCCAATTCTGGAAGAGGCTTCCGGCCGCTCGGACCTTTCCCTGGGTGTTTGTGCTGAGGGAGTTGTCGATGGTGTTCCTCACCCGCACCCATGGGCGAACGGATATGGGATTGAGGAGGGCTGTGTCTTGTGGGCTGGTCTCCATTATGCTGGCATAGGGGACCACATGATCAGCGTGGAATGGTCGGGGGGGGGTAAATGCACAAGTGGAGTCGTTTTCCACGGTCAAGGCGAAGTACTGACTTGCATTGGTGTTATTCGCTGATTCTTGGAAGCACTCTTCTGTGCTTTGCCTTGACCGCCTTTGCTGAAGTTCAGGAGCATGATATCTCGGTCCAGATTAATGTCCTGGAAGGCCGTGTACTTGCCAGATATGACTTCGCTCTCCCGGATTGTGAGTCTGAAAAGGTGCTTGTTGGGGTTTTCATTCAGGGGGTTTTCGATGCAGTACCTGCAGAAGGAATGTACTCTTGGGAGGCCGATGCTCAGGTCACCTTGAGTTCCGAAATCCCCGAGGACTGGGATCCCCTGAATCAGGGGCTTGCCTGTTCCCGTCTGGGTTTTGGTCTTCATGAAGAGTTGCTGAATTTCGACCTGACAGAGGCGGTTCTGGACCTTGCCTCCTGTGGAGAGACCATCGTTTTCCTCTTCGGCTCGCTTCGGGAGAGTGACTCTGCGGGGATCTGTGTCCCGCTCGTCGACAGTTCTTTTCCCTGGAGGATGCAAGTCGTGTATCAATAGAGTTCTGGCCGGGAAAATGTTCCTACGCATTTTATGGTATTCTTCCATGTCGCTCAGGTACCTGGCTTTTCCCTTCTGCCTGCCTTGCTTCCCTCTTCCCGTCCCCTCAATACGCATAGCTCAGCTCATGAGGCCGGTTTCTGCCCAAGGCCGGGGTCTCGACCCTCCGCTCGTAGTAGCGATCCCAGACCTCCGGCAAAGAGAAGTGATGGCGGAAGAGCCTCTGCTCCAGGATGTCGCCTACCTCCAGTAATCGACCGAGGAGACCCTTGAGCATCGCCGAACTGACCGGAGGACCGTTCTCCCAGCGCCTTTTGATGCAGTTGCGCCAGACCTGGAAGATCGTCAGCTTCTCGGCAGAAGCCTGCCGCCGTTTGCAAAAGGCGATCGTCTCTCTCCGGTGAGCCGCCGTGCTGTGGCGAAGCATCAGGTCCAGCAGGTTCACCTCAAAGAGCGGATTGTTCCGTCCCCGATGCTTGCGGGAGTGGGTCACCTGATGGTCGACCGTCCGGCCCAGGCGCCGCAGTGCCCGCCGATAGGCCGGATGCTGGTCACTGAGAAGGGTCTCGGAGCTACTTTTCCCCAAAACTGTCCCCAGTAGGTGGATAACTCCCTTCTCCACTGCCTTCGGATCCGGACGTCCGAGTTTCTCTTCCAGTTCCTCTCTTCGTCTCTTCTGCTCCGGGGTCATACGGCCCTTTCTTCTGAGAGGACTGTCGGTGTGGAAGAGGAAGAAGCCGGTCTCGGTCTCTACGGCCAGATTGTGGTGGAAGGGGAAGTACTGACTGAGTTCAAAGGTCTCGAAGCCGTCGAAGGCGATGGGACCTCGGGTTTTACTGCCTTCGGTCATGCGGGTATGGAAGAGCAGGCAGTGGCGGGCAAGTCGTGAGATCTGGTGAGCGATCGTACTTTTGGAGACTCCGAGGGCTCTTGCCATCTGCCGGTTGCCCATGGCACCGACACAGAGGAGGAAGATCTTCCCTGCGAGATCTCCCCGCTTTTGCCAGTAGCTTGTGGAGAAGGTCTGGGCACTGAAGTTGACACTGCAGTGCTTGCAGTGGAAACGGGGTATACGCTGAGGCATCTGTTGTCGGAAGTAGTGTCCTTTGCGGATGATGGGTGCCAAGTTCTTGCCTGGCTTGTGGTAGCGGCATCGGGGGTTCGGGCAGTGAGGTGGAAAGAAGGTATCTGCAGAGGTCTCCATGCCCGGAGGAAGGCAAAGAGGGAGCCAGGAACAATTTCCCGGCCAGAACTTGCGGGATCCTCTCAACGGGGCTACAGTCCTCCTCCGGGAGGACGATTTGAAAACAGACCTGAAGACCTCACTCTTTGCCCGCAGACTGTTCCTGATTTCCAGCGTCGGCGCACTCTTGCTGCGTCTGGCCTATCTGCTTCAGGTTCGCGGAACGACTCTCTTTGAAGCTCCGCTGCGAGACTCCGTATTCTATGTGAACCGAGCCCGGGAAATCCTGTCAGGAAACTGGATCGGCGAATCGGTCAGTTTCCACAGTGCCCCATTGTATCCCTACTTCATGGCCCTTTTCATGGGACTCGGGGCTCCGGAAGGACTCTGGTGGCTTCGTCTGGGGCAGGCTCTTCTCTCCGCGCTGACCGTTGGGCTGCTTTCCCTGACCGCTCTTCGGCTTTTCGGAAAATGGAGTGCCATTGCCTGCGCTGTTCTTGCCACTTTTTACGCGCCCTTTCTTTTTTATGCCGGCGAAATTCTGGAGATCACCCTCTCCCTCTTTTTCCTCAGTCTGGCCTTCTGGATTCTGGCTCGCGAGGAAGTGAAGGGCCGCTCCCTGTTTCTCTCCGGTCTTTTTCTGGGCTTGGCGGCACTTGGAAAGCCGAACCTTCTGGTTCTCGGCCCCGTCCTCTGGATTCACCTCGGTCTGTTTCGAAAGCCCCTGAAACCCTCGACCTGGGCCTGGAGAAAGGGAGTGCTTCTGACCGCAGGATTTCTGGTCGCCATCCTGCCCTTCACACTGCGGAACCGACTGGCCGGCGACGACTGGGTTCTGATCAGCAGCAACGGGGGCATCAACCTCTTTATCGGGAACAATCCCCAGGCCAGCGGGGGCTTTGTCGTTCCTGCCAACATGCAGTCCGATCTGGAAGGCTCCAGTCGCCTGGTGGCTGAGCAGGCCCGCAAGCGCGAACTCAAGCCTTCGGAGGTCAGTCGGTTCTGGGCGGAGCGGGCGAGAGTCTTCTTCCGAACCCGTCCGGCAGAAGCTGCTCGCCTGTTCGGACGCAAGGCGCTTCTCCTCCTGAACTACTACGAGATTCCCAATCACTACAACTTCTACTTTTTCCGGGAGAACTACTCCTCGCTCCTGCGCGCTCCCCTGGCCGGCTACTCCCTGATCCTGCCCCTGTCCCTGCTGGGCCTGCTCTTCGGTTTGCGACGAAGCACTGAGGCTCGTCGTGCGGGCTGGAGTCTGCTGGCGGTAGTGCTGAGCGTGGTGCTCTTTTTCGTCACCAGTCGCTATCGACTGCCGCTTCTGATCTGGCTTCTTCCCTTTGCGGGGCTTGGCGTGGCGGGTCTTGTACGGATCCTGCTCGAAAAGCGCTGGAAGCCCCTGATTCCTGCGCTACTTATTCTCTTGCTTGCTTCCGCTCTGAGCCATCTTCCCCTGGTTCCGAACCAGGACTTCCACGACGAGTTTCTGCTGCTGGGCAATTACTGGTTCCAGCAGGAGGACTTCCAGCGGGCGGCTTTCTACAGCACGGAAGCTCTCCGCGAGAAGCTCGACTCCGCTCCGGCCTGGCAGAACCTGGGTTATGCCTATCTTCGAATCGGGGATTACGACCGGGCTGAGGAGTGCCTGTGGAAGGCCGCCGAGTTGAACCCGAATCTGGGTGTGGCTTACGGCAATCTGGCGAAGATCTACCTGGACACGGGGCGTCCCCTTCTGGCTCGACAGTGCTACGAGAAGGCTCTTCGCCTGGATCCTCTTCTGAAAGAACGCATCGGAGAACTGGAGAAGTTCCTGATCGTCGAAGAGAAGGGCTTTGCGAAGCAGAGCCGGCTTCTCAAGGTGAAGTTGGAAAAGGCACGGGAGGCGGATCCCTCGGACCCCCGCATTCTCGTGGACCTGATGAACACTCTCGGCGTGAGGATGGGCGACTTCGCTGCGGCCCGTGCGACCCATGAGCAGCTTCAGGCCTTCGGACTTCCCGATACCTCGGAAGTTCTTCGTCGGGCCACGAACCTGCTCAGGGTGATCGACCGCATCGACCGCTACGACCACCTCCTGGAATAGCCATGGAAAATGTGGCCTTTCGCGGTTTCTCTTCCCTGATTCCCGAAAACACGAAAACGGCCATTTTGCGTGCGGCAGATCTGGGAAGCCACCGCATTCGCTGCGAAGTGCGCTCGAGCCGGGACGGGCAGTTCTTTCTCTTCTCCGATCCCTCTCTTCATCGTGTGACCGGAACCCATGGCTGGTTTCACCGGATGGATGCACAGGAAATCGCTCGCCGCCCGGTTCCCTTTTCTCCTCGATCCTCCGGTGCCGAGAGGATCCTCTCTCTCGGGGAACTGTTGCCTCTGGCTCGTGAACGGGGCCTGGCTCTTCAACTGGAGTTACCCCGTGGCAGCGGTCCTCGTTGGAAGAAGGCTGCGCCGCTGGAAGCCCGAGGCCTTCGGGACTTTCTTTCGCGGGAGGCCGGGGGACTGGATCTGCAGATCCTCTCCCGGGACGCCGCGATCCTCCGGGACATTCTGGAAGCCTCTCCCTGGCCGGTCGGCTTTCTGGCTGAAAGGTTTCCGGAGGCGGAGAAATGGCTGGAGGAAGCCCGAAGCGGCGAGAGGATCCTCTATCTCTCCCGGGATCTCTTCTTTGCACCCTATCGCAAGCGCGACCTCCGCTCCCTCCGCCAGGGTTGTCTGGACCTGATTGACCGGGCGAATCAGGTGGCCATGCGAGTCTATGTCGGACCCCTCAGTTCAGGCCGCGAACTGGAGCTTCTCTCGCAGCTTCCGCTCGCCGGTCTCTGCACTCCCGCCCCCGCCCAACTGGCCTCTTTGGGAATCCGGCGTGGGACCTGATCGGTTTCTATCGGGAAGTCTGCGATTCCATGAGACATGGGGAAAATCCCCCCTTCCTTCCGCTTTCCTGTGCTTCCCTGAAGTGCTGAGGGCGGCCGGAGACTTCCCCTCAATTCCCTGAGCCCCGAACTTCCCCTGGGTCAAATTCCTCCTTTTTGTCGGTCCACTTTTGTCCCGGTTTTCCCAGACGAGAAAACGAAGTGAAAGTTTTGTCAGGACAAGTCTTTGTTTTCATTGAAAATACGCTCTGTGATTTGTCGGCAATCCCAGCCCTGAATTCGCAAATTTCTCCTGACGGAGGCAATCCTGCAAGAGGAGAGTGCTTTCACATGGGAGGAATTGACATGACACAATGGATTTGGATCGCAATCTTCGTTCTCGGCAGCCTGGTCATGGTGGAGGCCGGCGAGTACCAGGACGCGGACGCGAACTACATCACTTCCATCGAAAGCGAAGGGACCGTTGGTGGAGGTCCCGGACTTTAGGTTCTCTGATTTACTTGTCGTTTGATCTTGGGAAATGAGGCCCCGTCTTGACGGGGCCTCTCTTTTGCAGGATGCTAGCGCCATGTCCTCACCTCGCATGGAAAGAATGCCGCATCCCGGGAGCCGGATCGCAGAAGGCTCCATGGCGGAGCTCTTTCAGACCGACAATCCGGAGCAGGTCCTCAAGCTCAGTCGCCGGGCGGACTTCAATGCGACACTTCTGCAAGAGGCCCAACTGAGCCGGAAGCTTCATCATCCGGCGCTGCTTCCGGTGCTGGACTTCGGCCTCGACGAAGCGGGCCGCGCCTGGCTGCTCCTTCCCCGCCTCTCCGGGGAGACTCTCGACACAAGCATGGCCTCAGACCTGGCCGAGGAATTGACTCCGGTCGCGGACGCCCTGGACCTGCTGCACCATGAAGGCTGGATCCACGGGGATCTGAAGCCGCAGAACCTTCTCCGCAACCGCAGTGGCGAAGGGCCTGCGGTCCTGCTCTCGGATCTGGGCCTTGCTCGCAAGCAGGGCACAGAAGGCGCGTCGGGCAGTCCGGCCTACCTTTCGCCCTCCCGACTGAAGGGCGAAGCACTGAACTTCCGCGATGACCTTCACGCTTTCACCGTTCTTGTCTTCGAGTGTCTTGCAGGCTGCCTTCCCTGGCAATCTGCCCGGGGGGAGGAACTGATGGAGTCCATTGCCCAGGGACGGATTCAGTCCCTGGAGGCTCTGCGACCGGATCTTCCCCCGGACCTTTCGGCCTTTCTGGAAAGAAGTTTGAGGAAGAACGATTCCTGGTCGAGCATGATGGAGTGGATGGACGGGTTTCGTCGCTGCCTTTCCCTCGACCCTGCGCCACGAACCCTCTTCTTTTGTCCGGCCGCTCATCCGGACTCGTCCCTGCTCAGTAGGTGCGAAGACTGGTTGCGTCGCGACTCTTCTCCGGAGACCCGCCTGGGTCCGTCCATCCTGCTCGAGGGGGAGGAAGCAGAAGCGTCCCTTCTTCAGGCGAGAGTGAGCGGAGTGAGGTGGCGGGAGGGCGATTTGCCTGAAGGTCGCAAGGCGATTGCCTGGATGGAAGCTCCGGTGGGACCGGAAGGGGCGGTCTCTGCCGTCTTTGCCACGGAGTCTTTGAGCCGGGAGACCGCTGACTATCTTCGTCACCGGGCGGACTGTCTTCTTCTGCACTCACGGCCCTGGAGCGAGGAGGAAGTCCGGGGCTGGCTGGAAGCCAGTCTCACTTCGGTGAGCCGCAAGTCCCTGACTCCGGGCCATGAGGAACTGCGTTTTCTGCTCGAACATTCCCATGGCCGTCCCGGCAAACTGCTCCACATTCTGGAGTTCCTCCTGTCCCGGCACTTCCTGCGGGAGGAACTGGGAATGGCTCTCTTTGCCGAAGGCAGGGTTCCCGAGCTGGAGGATGGGGAGCCGGGCGAGGACCTTCTCTCCCGACAAGCCCGGGATCTTCACGCAGGCCTGCGCAGCCTGCCCTTTCCTCTTCGGGAAGAGGAAATTCGGGAGTTGTTTCCCGACACAGCAACGGGGGCTCTCGGGGAACTGAAAAACACGGGACTTCTTGAAACCCGCGACGGTTTTCTGCATGGCACTTCTCCGGGGAACGAAGAGGCGCCTTTCCTTTCGCCGGAATTTCTGGACACGCTCTGGGGTCGCAGTGATTCCGCTTCCCGCTTGCAAGTGCTGAATCTCGCATTGCGGCAGGGCTCCCGGGACTGGTTGAAGAGCCTGCCGTCCGGAGCCATCCTTCACCTGGGTGATTCTCTTCCCTCAGAATCCCTGGCGGAAATCCCCCGGGAGACGGAGGATCTGCCCCATGCCCTTCTTTCCTTTCTCGGGCGTCTCGTCCGGGGGAATCCGGAGGAGGCTCGGCAGGCCTTCTGGCATTGCGAAGCCGCTCTCGATCTGGAAAGCAGTGCCGAGATTCTTCGTCGCCTGCTCGATCGCTTCTTCAATGAGAAAAGTCTGGAAGAGGGTTTTGCGATTCTGGAGCAGTGGAAGCAGCGGCGCGAGAAGGAAATCGAGGGCAGCCGTCTGGAAATCAGGGTGGCCGCAAGAGAGGTGGTCAGTTGGGGGAAATTCGGTAGCCCCGCTCTTGGTCGCGAGCGACTGTCCGAACTGCGGGAGCAATTCTCGGGTCGGGAAGGTCTCTGGTTTCTGGACTGGGCAGAGAGTCTTCTGGATTCCGAGCAACTCGATTATGCGGCGGCCTGCGATACCATGAGCCGTGCGCTGAAGAGTGCCGAAGGAGAGGCGGACCCCGGCGATCTCTTTTCCCTGCGAATCCACCGGGCGGAATTGCTCATCGTGCAGAACCGCTTCGAAGAGGGACTGGAGGAACTGGAAATCGCACGTCGGATTGCCGTTGAGGTTCACCGCCCCGAGTTCCTTCGCTATGTGAGCAACAGCCTGGGCCTCTTTCACCTGGGTCGAGAAGATTTTGTGCTGGCCGAAGAACAGTTCCGGCTTTCCCTGAGACGGGCCCGGGAGGCTGGCCTCTGGAGGGAGCCCACGGCGGCTCGAAATAACCGTGTCCTGTCGCTGCTCTACCAGGGGGACTATGGGCGCCTTCTCCCGGCGCTTCAGGAACTGGAGCGGCATTGCCAGATGAGTGAGAGGCTTTCGGATGTGCTGGCCGAGCGGAAGCTGCTGGTGCTCTCCTTTCTGGAAACCGGCGAACTCGACCGCGCGAATCATTATATCGAAGAGGGGCTGGCCGTGGCCCGGGAGACGGGGAGCTTGTCCATGGAGGGCTATTTCCTTTTCCGGCGGGGTCGGCTCTGGCAGCTTCTCGGGGAGAAAGATCGCGCGCAGGAAAGCCTGAGAGAGGCGCTTCGGATTATGGAAAGCCGCTCCCCGGACAAGGGCTTTCTTCTTCGGGTTCATCTCGGGGAACTGGATCTTTCCGAGTCTCCCGGCATCGAGGAACTTCGTGAGGGGATGGCGGAACTCGGGAGCGGGGGTCGTCGCCTGCATCTGCCCCGGGCGGGGGCTCTTATGGCGAGAAAGCTCCACGGGGAAGGCCGGAGGGATGAGTCCCGCAAGGTGCTTCAGCAGGCCAGGGAGGATGCCGAGATTCTCGGAAACCCGGAATGGACCTGGCCCCTACATCTTTGTGATGCAGAGCTGAGCCTTGCCGATGGCGACCGCGTGACATCCTTGCAGCAGCGGGGTCTGGCCATTGAGATTCTGCGTGACCTGTCCCGGAGCTTCCCCGATGATGCATCCCGTCAGTCCTACCTGTCCCGCCCGGATCGTCTCGCCTGCCTGGAGCTTTCCTGATTTCTTCTGGCATTTCCCCCAGAATACAGTATCCTGCTCTGATTCATCCGGGAGGAAGTATGCTGCCAAAAGAGAGATATCAGGAAACCGGTCGCTATCTGCTCGAGCAAAAGAGAGTTCGCCTTCTTTTGCACAAGCACCCCGATGGCGATTCCATGGGCAGCTCTCTGGCCCTCTGCCGCTTCCTTCAGTCCCGGGGCGTCGACGCGGCGGTCTTGGGTCCCTTTGACGAAGCATATCCTGCGAAGTTCGACTACTTGTCCGGCTTCGGGGAGATCCAGCACGGGGGCGAAGAGGCCCGCAACCCGGACTTCGAAGAGACCCTCTATGTGGTCGTGGACAGCACGGGCCTGGATCGAACCGGTTTTGAGGACGGCGATTTCAGGAGGCTTCTTCGAATCGATCACCACATTGATGGCAGCGATTACGATGAAAGAGACCTCCTTGACCGCTCTGCTGCGGCCACAGCCCTGATCATCACGGATCTCCTTCGTGCCCTCGATGAGGATGCCATCGACACAGAAATCGCGAACTGTCTTTTCACCGGCCTGATGACCGACACCGGCGGCTTTCGCTACTCGAGCACGGATGCCCACTGCTTCGAAACGGCGGCCTTCCTGGTCAGCCGGGGCGCGAACCCTTCCGACTGCGCCAATCTGGTCAACGACCGACGCAACTCCCACTATCTGGTTCTCATGGAAAAGGCACTGGCCTCAGTGAAACTCTACTTCGAGGACCGGGTGGCCCTGATGATCCTCCGCTCCGGGGATCTCCCGGAGGAAGCCCGTCCCTTCTTCGGACAGGATGAGTTCATCAACCTGCCCAGAAGCCTCGAGTCCGTTCGTGTCGTGGTGCAGATCAAGGAGTCGCCGGACGGGGAATGGAAGGTGGGCTTCCGGGGCAAGGGAGAGGTCAATGTGCAGGCCCTGGCTGCACACTTCGGCGGTGGCGGGCATTTCTCGGCTTCCGGCTGCGAAATGCGGGGAGAGGCAGAAGACATCCGCGATACCCTGCTCGCTCGCCTGGAAGAATCCCTGCGGGAGGCAGGGCTGATCTCTTGACATTGCTGTAAGGATTTTCTTACAGTAGCTCAGGAGGTCACCGATGTCTGATTCCGAGAAACCCGGAGCATTGCCCCGCCGTCCTGATTCCCTGAAGAATCTCTCCTCTCCGAAGTCTGCGGCGGCCGCAAGCCCGGCCACCGAGTCCTTTGAAACCGCCAGCCTGAAAAGCCGCCTGACTCGTGCGGAAGAGGAACTGGCCACTCTTTCAGGTCTTCGGGATTCCTATGGAAGATTGGTGGATCTCCTCTCCGAGTTTGGGGATCTCCTGCTCGAGGACGATGCCGCCGGGCAAATCCGGCGCGTTCTGGAACTCAGTCTTCGACTGGTCGGGGCAGATCGTGCCGCCTTTTTCCGCCTCGATCCGAAGGGCTCCCTGAGACAGGCCCAGAGTCTTCCTTCGGGGCAGAAGCTCGAGAGCATCAGCCGCTCTCTGGTGCGAGACGCCTTGATGGAGAGAAAGAGCCGCTACTATCTGGGAGAAGACTCCTGGTCGGGCCTGGAGCGCGAGAGCATTCTCTATCTGGAACTGGGCACCGTGGTGGTCACACCACTATTGGCGGAGGACCGTCTCCTGGGCGTTCTCTATCTGGATGGAAAGGGAGTCGGACATTTCGGAAGCCGCGAACTTCCCCTGCTGGAGTCCTTTGCCCGCCTGGCCGCATCGGCCATGCTCCGTCTGGATGAACTGCAGCAGGCCCGCAAGGAGGGTCGTCGCCTCGAGTCGGAAAATCGCGAGTTGCGCGAGACTCTGGGAGAAGATACCCGTTTTGGCCGGATGATCGCGTCGAGCCCCGCGATGAAGCGCGTGGTTTTCCAACTTCGACGCATGGCCGCTCTTCGCAGCACGGTGATTCTGGAAGGGGAGACGGGGACCGGCAAGGAAGTCATTGCCCGTGCCCTGCATGTCGAAGGCCCCTGGCAGGACAAGCCTTTCGTTGCGATCAACTGTGGAGCCATTCCCGAAAACCTGCTCGAAAGCGAGCTCTTCGGCCACGCCCGGGGAGCCTTCACCGGCGCAGACCGGGATCGTGTAGGTCTCTTCGAGCAGGCGGACGGAGGAACCCTGCTTCTGGATGAAATCGGGGACATGCCCCTCAGCCTGCAGGTCAAGCTCCTGCGGGTGCTCGAGGAGGGGGAATTCCGGCGGCTCGGGGAATCCCGGCTTCGCAAACCGGTCTTTCGTCTGATCGCTGCCAGCCACCGGAACCTCGAAAAGAGGGTAATCGAAGGGGAGTTCCGGGAGGATCTCTACTACCGGCTGAATGTACTTTCTGTCAGGATCCCGCCCCTCCGCGAGCGCCCCGATGACATTCTGGCCCTTTCCCTTCACTTTCTGGAAAGACAGAGTGCGGAGCAGGGGCGTCCTGCGCCCCGCCTGGAAGCGTCCTCCCTGAAACTCCTGCAATCCCAGCCCTGGCCGGGCAATGTGAGGCAACTGGAGAAGTGCATCGAGCGCAGCCTGGCCCTCTATGCCGGGGGGGATGTCCTTGCTCCCGGCGACCTGCTTCTCGACGAAGGCCCCCTGTCCCGTCCGGCAAACTCAGGCACCGGCGACCTGCGAAGTCGCTTGCAGGAGTTGGAGTTCCGGATTATCCAGGAAGCGCTGGATCAGTGCGGGGGCCAGGTCTCTTCGGCCGCCCGGACTCTTGGAATTTCCCGGCAAACCCTCCACGAAAAACTTCGGAAGCAGAAGAAGCGGGATGAGTCTTTGTAATGTGTCGCGTTTTCCTTACTTTGTCTGATTCCAGGGACATGCTCTAAGCATCTGAAAAATCTGGAGTTCATCCGGATTCTGAAACTCCATGTAAGAATCACCTTACGGTTTGAGCAGGCTCCTCCTCTCGGGGAGCTCTCTTTGTATTCCATAACTTGGTGTTTCATGGGCGTTTACACAATAAGGAACAATAAGGAGCAATGCTGGCATATCCGATGCAATGAGGAGGGTGACCCTGGCGATTCAATCACCCTGATGCAAGGAGGCATCTCATGATCTACGGACTTCTTCCTTTCTTTACCGCTTTCACCATCTTTCTGACGAAGACCTGGTGGTAGTAGGTCGGGATGGCCAGGGACCAAATCCCGGCCGCAGTAACGGGTGGATCGCAGGGTCCACCCGTTTTTTGATCTCCCTCTGGGAGCGTCTCGTCGTCCGGTCTTTCAGGCCCCGAGGCAGCAGCCGGCCAGGAGCTTTCCGAGGTAGTAGGGCCAGATCAGGATCGCAAGAACCGCCTTCCCGAAGCTCAATTGGCAAAACCCGATGGTAAAGAGCCAACCGAGAGCCCAGATCGATTCATTCCGGTTCACCTTGACCTTGATTTTCTGAGACATTCTACCACTGCCTTACTGCATGTGAGTGCTGTTAACGAAAAAATCCGTTTTTCTTAGGCAAAGGTAATTATCCCTTCAATTCCCCCTTGAAACAAGCATTTCCTCTCACTATTCTGTCCCGGGTTTGCTGAGGAAAAGCCCGATGACGGAGAGCCATGAATCGTGAGAAAAAACTCTCTGACTGGGCGAAAAGGTGGGTGAAAAGACGCAGTGATGAGTCTGCATCACTTTCTCTTTCCCATCTCGCCCTCACCTACGCCAGTTCTCTGGCCTTTTATGGTCTTCTAGGCTGGTGGCTGGACCGGAAACTTGGCTGGACGCCTTGGTTGACGATTCTGGGAGTGGCACTCGGTGCTGTCGGCGGCTTTGTCTGGATCTACCGGGAAGTGCTTCGCGAGGAAGAGTCCCGGAAGAAGAAGAGGGGATCGGGAGAGTGAGTCAGACCACACGAAGTTTCTGGCTCGGCTTGCTTCTGTTGCTTCTCGTTTTTTCGCTGCTGGCATTTCTGGTTCTCGGCAAGATGAAAGTGGAGGAGTTCCCGGCGGCCCTGTCCGGCATTCTGGCGAGTGCGCTTGCGGCCGCCCTGGGTTTCCTCCAGATGAAGAGGGTAGTTCGGGCCGCTAACCTGAAGTTCCTGAGAACCTTCTTCGCCGGCCTGTTTTGGCGTTTTGCCATTCTGGCCCTGTCGGCAGTGGTGCTTCAGGTTTTTTCGGAGTGGAGCCTGCGGGTTTTCCTCTTCAGCCTGGCACTCAGCTATCCTCTCCTTCTCATCTATGAGACCTGGAGAGTGAGTGGACTTCTTCCCACCTGGGCTGAAACCCGGGAACGAGAGGACCAATGATCTTCGCAAGTTCGACTCTGGCTGCTGAAGAAACCCATCACGCTGCGGGGCATGGCAGCGCAGGCAGTAATGAGGCGGTCGCAGAAACGGCTCATGCCGTGGAGCATGCTGCCGACCACGCGGGCGGCCATGAAGCCGGGGTCGATGCCATCGACCATATCCTCAATCACAACTCCTGGCACGCCACTCACGATATCCAGTGGAATGTTCACGACTTCTTCGCCAACACCCTGCACTTCGGTTCCCTGAAGATCGGCGGCCTGGATATCGATCTCGCGCCGAGCCTGCATGTAGTCATGCTCTGGCTGGCCGGCGTCATTCTTGTCCTCCTGCTCCGGTCGGTGGCCAATCGTCAGGAGAAGGGTGTGCCGAAGGGTCGCCTTCGCAACTTCTTCGAGTCCATCGTGGTCTTCCTGCGCGATGAAGTGGTCTTCAGCATCATGGGAGCCGATGTAGGCCGTCGCTACCTGCCCTATCTTCTGACGGTCTTCTTCTTCATTCTTTCGATCAACCTGCTCGGGCTTTTCCCGACCATGTCAACAGCGACCGGCAACATCAATGTAACGGCAACTCTTGCGATCTTTACCTTCCTCGCAACGCTGGCCGGTGGCATTCGCGCCAACGGATTCATCGGGCACTTTCGCGGGCTCATTCCTCCGGGAGTGCCCCTGCCCCTGATTCCCATCATGATTCCCATTGAAGTGATGGGCATGTTCACGAAGCCATTCGCCCTTACAGTGCGACTCTTTGCGAACATGATCGCCGGGCACATCATCATCCTGAGCTTTTTCAACCTCATCTTCGCGCTCGGGAAGATGCCCTATCTGGCTGTCCTGCCTCTGGCGGGGGCGGTGGCCATCAGCGCATTCGAGATTTTCGTGGCCTTCCTGCAGGCCTTCATTTTCACTTTTCTGTCGACGATTTTCATTTACCAGGCGGTTCACCCGGATCATTAGGTGAACCAAACCGGGCGAAAGCCCAAAGCAATCAGGAGGATGTATCCATGCTTCCCATCATCGCTTCTCTGTCCGGACTCGGTGCCGGACTTGGCGCTGGAATCGCTGTGATTGGTGCCGGCTACGGCATAGGTCGTCTGGCCGCTTCGGCCATGGAAGGAATTGCTCGTCAGCCCGAGGCTGTCGGTGACATTCGAGGCGGAATGATTCTGGCCGCAGCTCTGATCGAGGGTGTTGCCCTCTTCGCGCTGGTGATCTGCATCATGATGGCCGGTAAGGTCTAAACAAAGAAGAAGGGAAATCATGCCTGCCATGAACCCGTATGGCCCGGCGCTTTTCCTCTCGGGAGGGCTGTTTTCGCCGGATCCCGGTCTCATCTTCTGGACGATCCTGTCCTTTCTGGGCCTGGTCTTCCTTTTGAAGAAAGTGGCCTGGGGACCGATTATCGATGGTCTGGATCGCCGGGAAGAGTCGATCCGCAAGTCCCTGGAGGACACGGAGAAGGCTCGTGAGGATGCGCTCCAGTATGTCGAGGAACAGAAGCAGGAGCTCAGCAAGGCTCGCGAGGAAACCCGTGAGATACTCGAGCAGGGAAAGACCCAGGCGAGTGCCATGAAAGAGGAGATTATGCTCCGTGCCCGTGAGGAAGCGGAGCAGACCATCGAATCTGCTCGCCGGCAAATCGACCTCGAAATGAGCCAGGCCCGCGACAGCCTGCGCGAAGAGGTCGTGGACCTCACTGTGCAGGTGGCCGGCAAGCTACTGGAGCGCAGCCTCGATGACTCCGACCATCGCAAGATGTCCGATGAGTTCCTGAAGGAAGCGGGTCAGGGCTCATGAGGAACTTTGCCATTGCGAAGGTCTATGCCACGGCGGTTCTGGAGCTTGCCCGGGAAAAGGGCGAACTTGCGGAACTGCTCCGGGATCTGGAAGCTTTTGCAGCCCTGCTCGAAGAGAGCAGCGAACTGCAAAGTGCTTTCTATTCACCGGAGGCCTCCTCTGCCGCCAAGGCTCGCATTCTGGACCAGATTTTTCCGGATGCTGAAAGCGTCCTGAGTCTGCTCTTCCTGAAGACCCTGGTTCGCAAGAACCGGGAGTCTGCCTTCGGCGACATTCTGTCCATGATTGGGCGTCTGCGTGACGAGGAAGAGGGCATTCTTCTGGGAACTCTTTTTTCGGCCACAGAGCTGGCCGAGGGAGAGCTTCAGGGTGTCGAAAGCCAACTTGGCGAGGAACACGGAAAACAGGTGAAACTGGAGCATGAAGTGGACGGGAGTCTGCTCTCCGGAATGATCCTTCGTATGGAGAGTCACACCATCGACGGAAGTCTCAAGACCCGGCTTCGCCGGATGAAGAACCGCCTGATGGCGGCCGACCTGGGAAAGGAATGAGATGAAGATCCGCCCGGAAGAGATCACTTCGATCATCAAGAGAGAGATTAAGGGCTTCGACGCTTCCGCCGAGGTGGAAGAGACCGGACAGGTTCTGGAAGTCGGAGACGGGATCGCTCGAATCTATGGCCTGAAAGGCTGTATGAGCGGCGAACTCCTGGAGTTCTCCAATGGTTCGATGGGCATGGCCCTGAATCTGGAAGAGGACAACATCGGTGCGGTGATTCTCGGGGAATACTTCGAGATTACCGAGGGAAGCCCCGTCAAACGTACGGGACGGGTCATCTCGGTTCCCGTGGGAGAGGCCATGCTGGGTCGCGTGGTGGACGCACTCGGTCAGCCCATCGACGGCAAGGGTCCGATCGACCACGAAAAGTACCGCCCCCTGGAAAGCCCCGCCCCCGGAATCGTGGATCGCCAGCCGGTGAAAGAGCCGCTTCAGACCGGGATCAAGGCCATCGACTCCATGACTCCCATCGGCCGCGGTCAGCGTGAGTTGATCATCGGCGACCGCAGTACGGGGAAAACCGCTGTTGCGCTCGATGCGATTATCAACCAGAAAAACACCGACGTCATCTGTGTCTATGTGGCCATCGGGCAGAAGGCCTCCACCGTGGCAAGCGTGGTTGCGAAGCTCGAGGAACACGGGGCCATGGACTATACGATTGTCGTGGCAGCCAATGCCTCCGATCCGGCCCCCCTTCAGTACATCGCTCCCTATGCGGGTGCCAGCATGGCCGAGTACTTCATGTACGAAAAGGGCGGCCACACGCTCTGTGTCTATGACGATCTTTCCAAGCAGTCGGTCAGCTATCGACAGCTTTCCCTTCTGCTGCGACGCCCTCCGGGACGGGAAGCCTTCCCGGGCGATGTCTTCTATCTCCACAGCCGCCTTCTCGAGCGTTCCGCGAAACTCAGTGACAAACTGGGCGGCGGCTCGATGACCGCACTTCCGATCATCGAAACCCAGTCCGGTGACGTGACGGCCTACATCCCGACGAATGTGATCTCGATCACCGACGGTCAGATATTCCTGTCCCCGGATCTCTTCTATCAGGGCGTGCGCCCTGCGATCAATGTCGGCATCTCGGTCTCCCGTGTGGGAGGAAACGCCCAGGTCAAGGCCATGAAGAAGGTGGCCGGCTCCCTGCGTCTGGATCTCGCCCAGTACCGCGAGTTGGAAGCCTTTGCCCAGTTCGGTTCCGAGTTGGACCAGTCCACGCAGGATGCCCTTTCCAAGGGGGCTCGCATGGTGGAACTGCTCAAGCAGGGCCAGTACGTTCCGCTTCGTACTGAAAAACAGGTCATGGTGATCTATGCGGGCGTGAACGGACACCTATCCGAAGTGCCCGTCGATCAGGTCGGGGATTTCGAGGAACAGTTCCTTGCCTTCATGGACGCGCAGCATCCGGAAGTCGGCAAGGCGATCGCCGAAAGCGGCGCAATCAGCGAGGAAACGGAGTCTGCACTCAAGGCAGCCATCGACAGTTTCCTGAAGCAGTTTACGGCCTAGGAGCGAAATGGCCAACGCCAAGGATATTCAGAATCGCATTGCCAGCGTCACCAGTACGCACAAGATCACGCGTACCATGGAGATGGTCGCAACGAGCAAGTTCAAGAAGTGCTCGGATCGTGTGAAGGCGGCGTCCAGCTTTGCCACCGTGCTGCCGGCCATGCTGTCCCGACTTGCGGAAGGCGATGTCGGGGAGCAGCCTCTTCTGGAGAGCCGCGCCCACTGTCGCCGGGTGGCCATTCTTGTTTTGACCAGTAACCGGGGACTCTGCGGCCCTCTCAACTCCAATCTTCTCAGGAAGACGGTGATTTTCCTTCGTGAAAGGAAGGAAGAAGGGGTCGAGGCGGACATCCACATGGTCGGAAAAAAGGGGATCGCCTACTTCCGTTTCCTCGGAATGGAGATGGCCAGCCGGAAGGACGATCTCAGCGACCAGCCTTCGTCTGAGGATGCCGATGCCTTTGCTGAACTGCTGGTCGATGACTTTCTCTCCGGCAAGGTCGATGAAGTGCACATTGCCTACCCTCACTTCAAGAATGCGGCCGAACAGCCGGCCGTGATCGAGAGAATCCTTCCTCTTGCCGCACCCGAAGAGGAAGAAGAAGAGGCGGGCAGCAAACTGGACTTCATTATGGAGCCGGGTCGCGACGCCCTGCTTGCCGAGCTTTTGCCTCTGTATCTGAGGAACAGTTTTTTCAGGATTCTGCTGGAGGCCGCAGCCAGCGAACAGGGCGCGCGCAGAACGGCCATGAAGGCCGCCACCGATAGTGCCGAAGAAATGCTTTCAAATCTGACTCGCTCCTACAACAAGGCCCGGCAGGCGGCCATTACAACGGAGCTTCTGGAAATTGTGGGCGGCGCGGAAGCGCTGAAGTAGCCAAAGGACAGGAGAAGAGAATGAGTGCCAAGGGGAAAGTAGTTCAGATCATCGGGCCGGTTATCGACGTGGAGTTTCCCTCCAACGAGATTCCCGAGATCATGACAGCCCTGGAAATCGACACCGAAGTCGAGGGCCAGAAGATTCGTCTGACTGCCGAGGTTCAGCAGCATCTGGGTCGGGACCAGGTGAGAGCGGTGGCCATGAGCAGTACGGACGGCCTGGTTCGCGGCGTTGAGGTGACGAATACGGGCGCCCCGATCAGCGTTCCCGTGGGCGAGGGTGTCCTTGGACGCATTCTCAATGTTCTCGGCGAGCCCGTGGATGAGATGGGACCCGTGGAAGCCGATACCCGTCGCTCCATTCACACCCCTCCTCCCAGCTTCGACCAACAGGAGCCGAAGAGTGAAATCTTCGAAACGGGCATCAAGGTCATCGACCTGCTCGCTCCCTATGTGCGGGGCGGCAAGATCGGTCTCTTCGGCGGAGCCGGCGTGGGGAAGACGGTGGTGATCATGGAACTGATCAACAACATCGCCAAGGAGCACGGCGGCTACTCCGTCTTCTGCGGTGTGGGCGAGCGAACCCGTGAGGGCAATGACCTCTGGCTGGAGATGAAAGAGTCCGGTGTTCTCGACAAGACCGCACTCATCTACGGACAGATGAACGAACCCCCCGGAGCCAGGCTTCGTGTGGGTCTGAGTGGACTGACAGTGGCCGAGGCCTTCCGCGACAGCGGTGGCGGCCGCGATGTTCTGGTCTTCATTGACAATATTTTCCGCTTCACGCAGGCGGGTTCTGAAGTATCCGCGCTCCTGGGCCGTATGCCCAGTGCGGTGGGATACCAGCCTACCCTGTCTACGGAAATGGGCGCCCTGCAGGAGCGCATTACGACGACCAGCTCCGGAGCGATTACTTCCGTGCAGGCCATCTATGTTCCCGCAGACGACCTGACCGACCCGGCTCCCGCGACTACCTTCAGTCACCTCGATGCCACATCGGTGCTTTCGCGTCCGATTGCAGAACTCGGCATCTACCCCGCAGTGGATCCCCTGGACTCCACCAGCAGGATTCTCGATCCGAACATTCTTGGACAAGAACACTACCAGGTTGCGCGGGATGTTCAGCTTGCGCTTCAGCGCTACAAGGACCTGCAGGACATTATCGCGATTCTCGGTATGGACGAACTCAGCGAAGAGGACAAGCTCACGGTGCAGCGCGCCCGGAAGATTCAGCGCTTCCTGAGCCAGCCCTTCTTTGTTGCGGAAGCCTTTACGGGAACCCCCGGTATCTATGTGAAACTGGAAGACACGATTCGCAGCTTCAAGGAACTGGTGGAGGGCAAGTGGGATCACCTGCCCGAGCAGGCCTTCTACTATGTGGGAAGCATCGAGGAAGCTGCGAAAAAGGCCGAGGAGATGGGGGTGAAGAGTGCCTAGCCTCCACTGCAAGGTGGTTACCCCGACCGGGACTCTCTTTGACGAGAAGGCGGCCTCTCTTCGCGCTCCCGGCTTCACCGGTGGCTTCGGGGTTCTGCCCCGGCACGCACCCTATCTGGTGCGCCTTCAGGAAGGCCCTCTCGTTCTTCAGGACGAAAAGGGCGGAGAGTGTTTCCGTCTGGAAGTCGAAAGCGGATACTGCCTGGTGGCCCGCGACGAATGCACGATTCTCGTGGAGAAGGTGAAGGACTAGCACTCCCGACAGATTTGCTGAGGAAAAGGCCCCTTTTGGGGTCTTTTTTTCTACAATTAGGGCCCGGATTTGCTTTGGGCATAAAGCGTGCTATAGTTCCTGATAGTTACACGGGCATCGGCCCCTCACCCCAGGGGGCAACATGTGGATACTTAGTAGCGATCCCGAGAGAAGAGTTCGGGAAGATCTGGAAGACCAGCTTCGCGCCGAGCGAGCCGCGTTCAAGATCATTGCGGAAAGCTCCTTGGGAGACTTTGACTTGGTGGGCTTGTGCCAGCAGGTTCTCAATGGTCTTCTTTCGACACTTTCCCTGCAGTTCGGTACCCTGCGCCTCTATGACCCCGACAGAAAAGAACTGAAACCGACAGCGATTTCGGGTCTTTCCACCCGTCTGGCCAACCGGATGGCTCCTTGCCGGGAACTGGATGATCGCCGGTTTACCGCGGCTTGGGTCGCCCGCAACATGAAGCCGATTTTCGCTCCCCGGGTTCGAAATCACTGGGTCTACGAGAAGTACCGCGAGCGCATGGATGAACTGCGTATCCGGGCCCTGCTTTCCTACCCGCTCATCGGTTCCTCGGGTGACTTGCTGGGTGTCCTTCAACTGGTTCACCGAAAACCCATCAGTTTGAGTGAAAACGATCGCCACTTCTTTGTGACGGTGGCCGACATGACCGCTACGGCGATTGAAAGCAAGCAGCGGGAATTGAAGCTTCAGAAGAGTGAAGAAAAGACCCGCGCCCTCCTCAGCGTCATGCCGGACCTGATGTTTGTCGCGGATCGCAATGGCATGATCCTCGACTTCAAACCATCCAAACGCCTGGAACTCCTCATGCCCTCTGAACAGTTCATGGGACGCAACATGGACGATGTGCTTCCGCGGAAGGTGGCCAAGAGGTCTCGCGGGTACATGGAGAAGCTCTTCGAGACGGGAGAAATGCAGGTCTACAAGTTCAGCTTCATTGTCAAGGGAGGTCGCGCGGAACTGGAAACTCGCCTGGTCAAGACCGGGGAGGATCAGGTTCTGGCCCTGGTTCGGGATGTGACGGCTCGCCGCCGTGCGGAGAAAGCCCTTATGGAGAGCGAGGAAAGATACCGGGGTATGATTGAGAAGCAGGGAGAAGGGATCGCGATTGTCGATGCGAGTGAACGATTTTTCTTTGCAAATCATGTGGCGGAAAAAGTCTTCGGAGTTCCCGAAGGAAGTCTCAAGGGACGAAGCGTTTTTGATTTCGTAGAAGCGGAATCCAGGGAAGGGATTCGAGAGGAGACCGCCCGGCGGATTCAGGGACAGCGAAGCACCTATCCCCTGACCATCCTGCGTCAGGACGGGGAGAAACGGCATCTTCAGATCACGGCCACTCCCTGGATGGATGAACAGGGCAATTTCTCCGGATCCTTCATCATTTTTCGGGATGACAGTGACCGGGTTCGAGCAGAGGAGCAGGTGGAAGAGAAAGTCGAGGAGCTCGAGCGTTTCTATCGTCTCGCCGTGGAGCGGGAACTGAAAATGGTTCAACTGAAGGCTGAGGTCAATGAGTTGAGCCGGAAGTTGGGCAAGGAAGCACCCTACAGGATTCAGGAGGAGGAACTCTAATGCGCATTGAAGTGGATCGAAGCGGTACGCTGGAAGCCCTGTCTGAAGTCCTTTCCAGGATGCAGAAAGACCCGGAGGTGAAGGGAGTTCTTCTCCTGTCCTGTGATGCAAACGGATTCAATCCTCCGGAACTGGATCCCCTCCTGATGAGGGACCTGCCGATCTTTGGCGGTATCTTTCCGGAGATCATTCACGGAAGAGAGAAACTGGAGAAGGGCAGCATTGCTCTCGGGCTTCCGACGGCTCCCCGGATTCATCTGCTACGGGGACTGAGCGACATGGAGGCCGACTATGACGAGCTTCTCGATGAAGCCATTCCGGATCTGGGCACTGCCCGAACGGCGGTGGTTCTTGTCGATGGTTTCGCCAAGCGCATTGCGGCTCTGGTGGACAGTCTCTTCAATGTCTTCGGTCTGGAAATCAACTATGTAGGCGGCGGTGCCGGCTCCCTGTCCATGGTGCAAAAGCCCTGTCTCTTCACTCCCCAGGGATTCGTGGAAGATGCCGCTCTTCTGGCTCTTCTCGATCTTCAAAGCGGAGTGGGTGTGTCTCACGGATGGGAGTCCGTAGCAGGGCCATTTACCGTGACAGAGGTGGACAGGAATGTGATTCACACCCTGAACTGGCGCCCGGCTTTTGAGGTCTACCGGGAAGTGGTGGAAGACCACGCTGCCGCTTCGCTCAGCGAGGAGAACTTCTTCGACCTGGCCAAGCACTACCCTTTCGGGATCAACAAGATCGACACGGAGCGCATCATTCGGGATCCCTTTAGCGTCGGGGAGGGGGGGAGCCTGATTTGTGTGGGAGAAGTTCCCCGAGACTCCCTGGTAGACATCATGAATGGAGAATCGCAGAATCTGGTTCGAGCAGCCGCCACGGCTCTTGAGCTTGCTCGGGACGACTACGAAGGCGGCCCCGGACCCCGACAGCGGATCTTCATGGATTGCATTTCCCGGACACTTTGTCTGGAAGAGGGCTTTTCGAAGGAACTCGACGCGGTCTATGAAGAAGGAAAGCCGCTGGTGGGGGCTCTTACCATCGGTGAAATCGCAAACAGCGGGCGCGACTATCTGGAGTTTTACAACAAGACGGCAGTTGTTGCTGTGCTGGAGGGCTAATGGAGAGGCTGGACCAGCAAATTCGGGTACTCCTCTACGAGTATTCCATGGCGATTGGTGCCGATCTGGAACTGAAACCCATGCTGCGTTCCAGTCTGTCTATTCTGATGAGGCACCTGAACTGCTCCGGGGGCGTGGTTTTCCAGTTTTCCGATCGGGAAGAGGAGGATCTGGAACCTGTGATCTCCATTCCCAGAAACCTCTGCCACACATCCCGGTCTGATGACATTCGGGCGATGCTGCTGAAGAAAAGCAGGACGGAACAGGTTCCCGACCTCTTCCTTCCGGAGGGCAATGAATCCGCAGACAGTTCTTCTTATGTGCTGCCTCTGTCTGACTTCGGCTATCTGGTTCTGTTC
Source organism: Candidatus Krumholzibacteriia bacterium (assembly GCA_030748535.1). Taxonomy (NCBI): domain Bacteria; phylum Candidatus Krumholzibacteriota; class Candidatus Krumholzibacteriia; species Candidatus Krumholzibacteriia bacterium. The sequence continues at coordinate 791,772 of JASMLU010000001.1, read as the reverse complement.
AAGAGCGGGGAAAGACTTCGGGAGCAGATCCTCAAGAGCCTTCAGCCCATGAACCGCAAACTTGCGGCTGCTTGCCATGCCTGTGTCCAGGCGGAGGCGACGGGTCGAAGCCACCAGGAGATGCTGCGTGCTCACCGGGAACTGCTTTCCAAGACCAGTGAGCTGGAAAGTAGTCGTATGGCTTTGCTCAACATGATGGAAGACATGCGAGGCAGGGATCAGGCGCTCAAGGAAAGCTACGAGGGTCTCAAGAGAGCGATGATGGGAACGGTGGAAGCCATGGCCGTGGCCGTCGAGCATCGCGATCCCTACACGGCGGGTCATCAGAAACGGGTCGCCCTGCTGGCCGAGGCCATTGCCCGGGAGATGGGACTCGACCTTCATACAATCGAAGGCATTCGCCTCGGAGCTACGGTTCATGATCTGGGCAAGATTCGTGTCCCCGCAGAAATCCTCAACAAGCCCGGCCGACTGACTCCCCAGGAGTTCGAGATCATCAAGATCCATCCCGAGGCCGGCTATGAAATCCTCAAGGGGGTCGATTTCCCCTGGCCCATCGCTGAGATCGCGCATCAGCACCAGGAGAGGATGGATGGGTCCGGCTATCCGCAGGGCCTGATCGGCGAAGAGATTTGTTTGGAGGCAAGAATCGTTTCCGTTGCCGATGTCTGCGAAGCCATCTCCTCCCATCGCCCCTACCGCCCGGCCCGGGGACTGGAGGAGGCGGTCGAACATCTTCGGGAGTATCGGGGAGTCTGGTTCTACGCAGAAGCCGTGGATGTTTGTCTCAAGCTTCTGGGCAAGGGTTTCCGCTTTGACCAGGAGGGCGCCGAAGGTCTTTGGGCCCCCGCGTCCTGATTGCTGCCACTTCTTCCCCTTTTTTTCTGTGCTATACTGAAGCCTCTTTCATCCGGAGGTCATGATGCGCGCTTTCCTGTTCTTTCTTGCGATATCGCTTGCTCTGTCGGCTTCTGAGTGGGACTGGCTTGGCGGAGGAGTGATCCGTTCCATTGAAAGTCCTGCTCCCGGCGTGCTGGTGACGGCTGAAGACGGAGGGCGCGTCCGCTTTATTGAAGACTACGGAGCAGTTCAGACTTTTCTCGATACGGGGGACGAACGCAATCTCCACGCCCTCTGCCTGCTCGGAGCCGATCATGCCTGGGTGACCGGCGGCATGGGCGGCGGCTGCGGGAACACGGCCCCTGATTCTCTGGTCGATGGCACTACCCTGCACACAGCGGACGCGGGGGCCAACTGGACAAAGCTCGCCAACCCGAACCTTCCCGATGAAAGAATGCAGTGGGAGGCCGTGGGATTTGTCAGCCCGGAGAACGGGGTCGTAGCAGGCTGGCAACATGGAAGCCAGAGTGGCGCGCCGCGCTGTGATGTCTGGACGGTCAACCGTGTGTCAGCGATTTATCACACCAGCGATGGTGGGCAGAACTGGAACAGCGCCTTGCGCTTCGTGGGTTCAGACGCCTGGTTCACGGATGTTGAATTCGCCACAGCCGCCTGTGGCTGGGCAAGTCGCACCTATGCCAGCTTCGGCACGGATGAAAGACTGTACCGGACTCTCGATGGGGGTGCTTCCTGGACCCCGGTCACAACGGGCCTGGACACGGGACTTCGTGGCATGGTGGCCGTCAGTGCGAGCTATGCGATTGCCGTGGGCGATCAGGGACACATTCTTCGTACCGTCGATGGGGTGAACTGGTCGGAATCCCCGAGTCCCACGACGACGAAACTCATGGATGTCGATGCGCGGGGCAACATGGCCTGGGCGGTGGGAGAAAACGGGGTCATTCTCAGAAGCGAGGACACGGGAGCAAGCTGGACACAGGTGACATGCCCAGTGCCTAGTAAGCTCCGGGATGTTTCCGCAGCTTCAGAATCCGAGGTCTGGGCAGCCGGAGAATTCGGAGCCATTCTCTTGAGTCTCGACGGAGGACTGAACTGGGATATCGTCGAGATCGCTCCGGCGGCCACTTCTCTCTACGCAGTGGAAGCTGCCCCTTCGGGCAATGTCTATGCTGCGGGATTGTATGGCAAGGCCGTCCACAGTGCTGACGAGGGAGAAAGCTGGACGGAGATCACCGGCCTGGAGAACACGCTGAAGGCCATTGATTTCCCCTCCCCTTCGATTGGATGGATTGGGGGAGGCATGAGTGATGCCGCCTTCCTCTGGAAGACCGAAGACGGGGGAAACAGCTGGACAGCGCAGGATCCCGGCCCTCGAGCCGTCCGCGCGCTGGACATTCATGACACGCTTCATGGCTGGGCTCTCACTTCGGTGGATCCCTATACGACCCGACCTCGCCGCACAGTAGACGGAGGAACTACCTGGACGAACCTGGGCGACCTGACGACCGCACGCGGCAAGGATCTTCGTTTCCTTACAGAGGATCTGGGTTTCGTGGCAGGCGAGCGTCCTCCCGAGTATGGAGCAAAGGGTCGTGTCTGGCGCACGACCAACGGAGGCGCCAACTGGGCGACTGTTCACAATGAAGTGGACTACGACTTCATCCGCTTCGATGTCGTTGATGGGGAAGCAGGCGGTCTGGTTGCGGCCATCGGCTACTCTTGGATGGTTCCGCCAGAACGCGCTCTGCTGGTGCTGAGCCGTGACGGAGGAAACACCTGGGAGCATGCCCTGAGTGTCACCGGATGGGCGGGCGATGCCCTGGTCCTTCGCGGCTCGGAGATCTGGGTTGCGGGAGGCGGCGGGCGAATCCTCTACAGCCAGGACAACGGACAAAGCTGGACACCCGAACGAAGCCATGCGACCGAGCGGATCTACTCCATGAGCATGAATCCGGAGAGTGATGCCATCTATGCTAGCGGCATCAATGGGCTCCTGCTTCGAAGAGCCATCAGTCCGCCCACGGCCGTGGACCTGCCCATGGAAGCAGGACAACTCCGCATCTCTTCACTCATGAATCCCGGTAAGGGTAAACTCCGTCTTCGGATCTTTGGAGCTTCCGCTGGACTCTGCCGGATGGAAATCTACGATGTTCAGGGACGGCTTCAAAAGAGCATGGAAATCCTGCGAAGCCGCGAGGGTGGTTTTGATCTTCTCTGGGACGGAAAAGATGCAGGAGGACGCAATGTTTCCGGGGTCTTTCTTGCAAAACTCCGGGACGGAGCAGGCCGGGAAGCTTCGATCAAGTTGACCCGACTGCACTAGCGAAGCAGGATGAGCTTGCCACTGACGGTTTCATGACCGCTGCGAAGTCGAAGGAAGTAGACACCGGAGGCGACTTTTTTCCCCCTCGCGTTTCCTCCGAACCAGCGAAGCTGTCCTTCACTGGCCTGCCAGTGGGAGATTTCCCGATGGAAGACCCTTCGCCCTCTCGGGTCGAAGACCTCCAGTTCCAGGGCAGCAGGCTCCCTCATCGCGAAACGAATGCTGGCACTGTTTCCATTCCATTCCAGTCCGAGGAGTCGAAGACTGTTTGGCGCAGGAGGATCTCCGACTCCGGTGAAGTCCAGAGAGTCGGTGTCGAGGCTCCAGAACTGGATGCCGGCCGTGCAGATGCCTAACTCGCGGGTTCTCAGGGGATGGAACTTCAGTCTGTGAACGCCCTGGTGCTCGATCGGGGAATCATAGAAGAGATAAGACCAACGCTCGTCTCCCTCCCGGTTGAACACCCAGAGTCCCATGGATTGGAGGAAGCGATAGGAACTGAGTCCTGCATAAACGATGTCCGGGTTGTCGGGGTCTACACAGAGGCTTCGCACATCCGTTAGATTCCGGCTGGCATCCAGGTCACTCCAGTCTTCCCCGTAAAAGGGAATCCCGAATCCGAAGTCCCCGCGAGTATCATTCGCGATGACTTCCCATTCCTGCGGTGCGTTGAATGGATCCGGGCATCGGAATACTCCGCCGTCGCCCATGCTTCCCGGTCCCTGGCTTCCCGCATAGAGTCTCGATCCATCTTCTGACTGGGCCAGGCACTGAAAGTTTCGCCAGTCGCCTTCCAGCCCGAAAACCAGTTCCCAGTCCGGATCGTCCCGGGATTCCAGCATGAAGATTCCCCCGGCCAGATCGCCGCCGGGAGTCTTGATAAACTCGGTGGCCAGAAAGATCCTGCCGCTGGCCTCATGATGGAGAATGTCTCTTCCCGAAGCATTCCAGCCAATGGGAAGGTCCAGCCCCGTGCTGTGTTCTGTCCACTGCCACTGATCCGGCGCCTGCCATTCCCCTCGAAGAACCCCGATATGCGCCAGACTGGCTCCGGCACCCCAGGCGATGTCCGACTCGAGGAAGGGGGCGAAAACGACACTGTCTCCGGCGAAGCAGAAAGCGGGAATGAACTTGTTTTCCGTATTCAGGCTGCGGGTGATGTTCGTCCAGTTGAAGCTTTCTCCGGGAGGGGCCAGCATGATCTTGCTGGGCGCACCATGATGCGTGAGGTCTGAGCAGAGGATGAAGAGGGCATCTTCGCCACTGCCCTGCCAGTCCTGCCTTACTTCGATGTCTGCGGTTTCCCGATTGTAGGCTGCGTCCGTGTCATAGGTGGTTTCCCGATCCAGTTCCGGGTAGAACCATCGAAAGCCATCGAGCGATGCATCCTCACTGATCAGGGTGCCAAGGTCGGCGCAGCCGAGAACCACCCGTCCGTCGCTCAGGTAGTCGATGCCCTGACTGACCAGTTCGTCGAAGCCGCGGCTGTGGGCGAAGCCAGCCGTGACATCCGTGTAGCACTGTGTCCAGTGGTGTCCCCCGTCTTCGCTTCGATGAAGTCTTCCCTGAAAGGAGATCAGGAGGCAGTCTGGATTCATGCGAGAGATCATGGGCTGAAAGTCGATCTGTCCTGCCCAGAGAGTCACCCAGCCGGGGTCCAGTGCAGACCAGTTTCCGAACTCGTCTTTTTGCCAGAAGGCATCGTCAGACTCTTTCCAGGCCTTGTGCATCCAGGTGCAAGTGTTGCCGTTTTCTGATGGCGAGATTTCCGCACGATAGAGACCGCTGAGATCGTTACTGCCGGCTCTTCCGCTGAGAAAGAGAATGTCGGGTTCGCTTCCTTCTCCCTCGATGGCGCTGAGATAGGCAAAGCCCAGGTTTCCGGAACTTCCCGTCTGGGACATCGTCAGCCCTTGGGGGTCGAGGGGAGTGTCATCGCCGAGGAACTGCCAGTCGAGAGCTCCGCGCACATCGCTCAGGCGATAACATCCGCTGGCAGTTGTCGAGCCGGGATCGCGGGCCAAGACCGCATAAAGGGCTCCGCGTTTTGACATCTGCAGTCCCCAGCACTGGAGCCCGTATACGGAATAGGCCTCGTCGGCAATGCTCTGCCAGGTGGATCCATCGTGGAGGAAGATTCCTTCGGGGGTTCCCACTGCACAGTAATTGATTCCATCGAGCTTTCGACAGGCCACCGCTCTGGCCGTGCCGAATCGACAGTCCCCGAGAGGCTGGGGCTTTGCATCGAGGTCACGGGGATCCAGAGTCCAGACACTCCATTGATCCGTCGGCCCGTTTTCAAACTGCTGAAAGAGGGAGTCCTCGATGCCGGGGTAGTATTCCCACTCCTCCGTTCTTCCCCATCGACAGCGACCGCTTCCCATGACCAGAAGATCCTCTTCGAGATTCAGATCCATGGTCAGGAAGGAAAGACGCTGGGGCCGGTAGTAGGAGAGATCCCGGAATGCGTACTCCGAATTCGGAGTGATGAGTTCCCATTCGCCATCATCGGGGGCGCGATAGATTCCGCCTCTTGTGGCGGCGTAGAAGCCGGTCCACTCAGCGCTGGAAACGCCGACGATGTCATCGACATAATTCGTTCAGGCATTGTCGATGTTGGCAAGACCCCTGTTCCAGATGTACCAGCTCTCGCCCGCATCATCGCTCCGACAGATCCCGTAGGTATCCGGGGCAATGAGCATGACTTCAGGATCGTGAGGATGGAAGGCCGCGCCGTGGATACGCCCGGCTCCGCCGGCTCCATGAGGAGTGAGGGCGGAGGCCAGAACCAGGGCCGGCAAGAGAGATGCAAGTAACAAGGCCTTAAACATGGACGATTATAGCATGATTTCGGATTTCAGGCTAGAGAGCCAGCATGCGCTCCAGCGGTAGAAGGGCTTTTTCCCGGAGTGATTCCTTCATCTCGATGCGAGGCTCCATGTCGCGAAGACAGCGGTAGAGCTTCTCCATCGTGTTGAGCTTCATGTAGGGACACTCATTGCAGGCGCAACCGCCTTCCTCATAAGGGGCCGGGACGAGAGTTTTTCCCGGCGCAAGCTTCTGCATCTGGTGAAGGATGCCGGTCTCCGTGCCCACGATGAATTCCTCTGCTTCATTCGACTGCACAATATCAAGAAGCTTCTTGGTGGAACCCACGAAATCAGCATGGCGAAGAACGGCTTCCTCGCATTCGGGGTGGGCGATAAACAGGGCCCCCGGTCGCCGGGCTTTTTCCTCGAGGATCTTTCTTTCGCTGAAGGTCTCGTGAACGATACAGGTTCCCGGCCAGAGTTCCATGTCGCGACCCGTCTGCTTGATCAGCCAGGCACCCAGATTCTTGTCGGGCACGAAGAGGATCGGCTGGTCTTCAGGAATGGAGCGGACCACTTTTTCCGCATTGGAGGAAGTGCAGATGAGGTCGGCCTGGGCCTTGGTCTCGGCCGTGCAGTTGATGTAGGCGATCACGGCGTGATCCGGATGTTCCGCCTTCCAGGCGGCCAGATCTTCTGCAGGGCAGGAGTCGGCAAGAGAACAACCGGCCTCCATGTCCGGGACGAGAACCGTGCTTTCGGGGTTCAGGATTTTGGCCGTCTCGGCCATGAAGTGTACGCCGGCGAAAACGATCACTTCTGCCTTCGCCTTCTTTGCTGCTTGAGCAAGGGCCAGGCTGTCACCCAGTTCATCGGCCAGATCCTGAATCTCTGATTCCTGATAGTAGTGAGCCAGAAGAACGGCATTGCGTTCCCGCTTCAGGCGCTGGATCTCTTCCTCCAGATGGAGTGTCGGATCAATCAGGGTCTCGGGGTTCATGGCATCCTCCTGTGAATAATGTAGCGAAGGTGATTCGGATTACAAGACCTCCTGCTCCTTGTGAAAAAGTAAACGCCCTTCTTGCTTGCTTTTGAATGGAAACGGGCACAGGCTTTCATCAAGATTCTGGAGGTGAATCATGGCAAAGGTAAAAGATGTGCTGTCCAAGAAGGGGCGCGAGGTTCACTCCATTCGCGAGACGGATTCCGTGAGTGACGCTGCGTTCCTGATGAACCGTTATCGAATTGGCTGTCTGCTTGTTCTTGCAGAAGAGTCCGTGATCGGGATTTTCACGGAACGGGATATCCTTACCCAGGTGGTGGCACCGGGACGGGATCCGGAGACGACGAAGGTGAAGGACGTGATGACCTCCCCGGTGGCCGCTTGCGGACTGGACACGGAACTCGAGGAATGCCGTGCGGTGATGACCGAGAAGAGGATTCGCCATCTTCCCGTGGTTGAAGAAGGCAAGCTGGAAGGGATCATCGCCAGTGGAGATATCATGGCCTGGGAGGCCGTGGCCAAACAGGAGACCATCGACTACCTCTACGACTATCTCTACGGCAAGCAACCCTAGAGAAAGCAATCACTTGCGGCCCCGGAACCGAATCCGGTTCCGGGCCTTTTCCCTCTTGTGTTTTCAGCCCCTTTGATCTTGATTGCATCCGTTCATCACTTAGAAACGGATGCAGCTTGCGTCCGCCAAATCCTTGGAGGGAGCGTATGATCTTAGGAGTTCCCAGGGAAACATATCCTGGAGAGAACCGGGTTGCGCTGATTCCCGCATCGATTCCAGTTCTGGCGAAGGCCGGCATGGAAGTTCTGATCGAGCAGGGTGCGGGCCTCGCAGCGGGCTTTACGGACACCGAGTATTCGGACAAGGGCGCAAAACTGGTCGCCCGCAATGAGGTTTTCGAGAAAAGCGAAATCATCCTTCAGGTGCGTTCCTATGGAGCAAACCAGGAGGCCGGGAAGACGGATCTTGCAGACCTTCGCAAGGGACAGCTTGTGATTGGAACGGCCGATCCTCTCGGGGAACTGGACGCAGTGAGCGAAATTGCAAAGACGGGTGTTACTGCCTTTGCACTGGAACTCGTCCCGAGAATCACCCGCGCCCAGAGCATGGACATTCTATCGTCCATGGCCACGGTCGCCGGTTACAAGGCCGTCCTCATGGCCGCTGACCACCTGCCCCGGATGTTCCCGATGATGATGACCGCTGCGGGCACGATTGCCCCTGCTCGCGTCTTTGTCATTGGTGCGGGAGTTGCCGGACTGCAGGCCATCGCCAGCGCGAAGAAGAACGGCGCGAAGGTGACGGGCTACGATGTCCGCCCTGCGGTGAAGGAACAGGTCGAGAGTCTGGGAGCCAAGTTCCTGGAACTCGAACTCGAAACTTCCGACTCCGAGGACTCTGGTGGCTATGCCAAGGAACAGACGGAGGAAACACGCCAGAAGCAGCAGGAGATGATGGCCCAGGCCATTGCCGACAGCGATGTTGTGATTACCACCGCTGCGATTCCCGGCAAGAAGTCTCCCATGCTGATCCCGGCGGAAGTCGCCCGTTCGATGCGTCCCGGCAGTGTCATCGTGGACCTCGCTGCAGAGCGGGGGGGCAACTGCGAACTGACGAAGCTCGATGAGACCGTGGTCGACAACAATGTCACGATCCTCGGTCCCGGGAACCTTCCGGCGACGGTGCCTTATCACGCGAGCCAGATGTTCGCGAAAAACCTGGTCACCTTCCTCCAGAACATGGTGAAGGAAGGCGCACTGGACCTGAACATGGAAGACGAGATCATTGCCGACACGCTCTTGACGCGCGACGGCGATGTCGTAAACCCCCGTCTTCGCGAAATGATGGGCCTTTCCAAGGCCGCCCAGGAAGGGAGTGATGCCTGATGGACCTGATTTCCATTCTCACCCTTTTCGTGCTGGCGATTTTCGTCGGTTTCGAAATCATCACCAAAGTTCCGCCGACCCTGCATACGCCGCTGATGAGCGGTTCTAATGCGATCAGCGGGATTACGGTCGTCGGTGCCATCCTGGCAGCAGGTGCGGTCGTCAGTCCTGAGGACTCTCAACTCGTCACCTGGCTGGGTCTGGCCGCTGTCATCTTTGCAAGCATCAACGTGGTCGGTGGATTTATGGTCACCCATCGCATGCTGGCAATGTTCCAGAAGAAATAGGAAGGAGAGACCACAATGTTGAACAATATGATTAACCTGGCTTATCTGGTCGCCTCCATCCTCTTTATTCTGGGGCTGAAGGGACTGACCCATCCTCGCACAGCGGTGCGGGGTAATCAGACTGGCGCATTCGGAATGCTACTGGCCATCGTGGCTGTTCTCTTGACTCGCGGTCTGGACTACCAGTGGATTCTGGTCGGCCTGGTCATTGGTGGGGGCATCGGTGCCCTGCTCGCCAAGCGTGTCCAGATGACGGGCATGCCGGAACTCGTCGCTCTTTTCAACGGCTCTGGGGGTCTTGCCTCCATACTCGTTGCGGGTGCTGCCGTGTACTATCCGGCCATTGCGATTCCTGAGGGAGCGACTTTTTCCCAACTGATGCAGGCCAATGTCGCCACGGGCGTGGCTGGCATCATCGGCGGAGTGACCTTCTTCGGAAGCATCATTGCCTGGATCAAGCTCTCCGAGAGAGCTCTCGGCGGGAATATGTCCTTTCCCGGGCTGAAGATTTTTAATGCTCTGGTCTTTGTCGCCGCAATCGTCTTTGCGGTTCTTTATGCCATGGATCCGAGTCAGGTTCTGTACTACTGGGCTCTCGTGGCTCTTGCCTCCGTGCTGGGCGTGACGCTGACGATTCCCATCGGCGGTGCGGACATGCCCGTCGTGATCGCCCTGCTCAACAGCTACTCCGGGCTGGCCGGTGCGGCCACGGGTTTCGTTTTGAGCAACAGTGTCTTGATCATTGCCGGGTCGCTGGTCGGAGCCTCCGGACTGATTCTGACGGCGATCATGTGCAAGGCCATGAACCGCTCCCTGGCGAATGTCCTTTTCGGCGTGATGGCCGAGGGCGAAATCGCAGATGCGGATGAGGTTTATGCGGGCAAGATCAAGGCGACCAGCGCAGATGAAATCGCCATGCTTCTTGATGGTGTGCAGCGCGTGGTCATCGTTCCCGGTTACGGGATGGCCGTCGCACAGGCTCAGCACGCAGTGCGCGACATGGCGAATCTGCTGGAAGGCATGGACATTCAGGTCGAGTACGCAGTTCACCCCGTTGCGGGTCGCATGCCCGGGCACATGAATGTTCTGCTGGCAGAGGCCGATGTGCCTTATGAACAGCTCAAGGAAATGGACGAGATCAACCCCAGCCTCGAGCAGGTGGATCTCATCTTTGTTGTGGGAGCAAATGACGTGGTGAACCCCGATGCTCGCACCAATCCTGACAGCCCGATTGCGGGGATGCCGATCATCAATGTGGATCTGGCTCGCACGGTTGTCGTGATCAAGCGTAGTTTGAGTCCCGGGTTTGCGGGAATCCCGAATCCGCTCTTTGCCATGGACAATACGCTCATGTTCTTCAATGACGGAAAGAAGGCCTTCGAGGAGATCTCGGCGGCCATCAAGGAGAACATGTAGTTCTCTTTCCTACTTGCCGGGTCCTTCGGGACCCGGCTTTTTTTTGCATGGACTTTGTCTGCCCGCAGGCTAGGATCCCTGCATGAAACGATCGACCCGCCGACTGCTGCTTTTTCTGGCGCTCCTCTTCGGCAGTGCCCTTCTGGCTTCCCTGTTCTACATGCTGGGGATGCGTTTTCTCGAAGGGGATCCGCGAAGTTTCTGGCGAAGCCTCATGACGGTGGTCGAGTCCCTGACCACCACGGGCTTCGGGTCGGACAACCAGTGGTCTCATCCACTGATGAACCTCTATGTCATCGGCATGCAGATCCTGGGACTTCTTCTGGTCTTCCTTTTCTTTCCCCTCTACCTGATTCCCGCACTGGAAGAGCGTTTCCAGAGTCGACTGCCCGTCGATGCGGAAGATCTTAGCGAACATGTCATTCTCTTTCCCTTTCGACCTGCGATTTCCGTGCTTCTCAGAAATCTCGAGCAGAGTGGAGTGCCTTCCCTGATTCTGGAAAGTGATCCCCGGGAAGCTCGCAGGCTTCAGGAGGAAGGTCATCGCGTTCTTTACGGGCGTCTTGAAGAGGGAGTACTGGAGGCAGCCGGTCTTTCCCGGGCGCGTGCCCTGATTGCCGCAGGGCGCGACGACCAGAATGCGGCCATTGCGCTGATGGCACGACAGCAGGGTTTTCAGGGAGATGTTCTCTCTCTGGCTGAAAAAGCGAGTCACCGCAGAGCCCTGATTCTGTCCGGCTGTACGGATGTGTTTACTCCCGGTGAATTGCTGGCCCAGGCGCTTGCCACTCGGGCAAGCGAAAAGGTAAAGCCCACTCTGGAAGGGGTGCAGCAGATTGGACGCCATGTGGAAATCTGCGAGATCCGGGTGCGCCCCGACAGTGAGATCGCAGGCAAGACCCTCGAAGAAAGCGGTCTCGGGGCAGAAAGCGGCGTTCATGTGATCGGGCAATGGCGGGGAGGTCGCCTGCAGACTCCCGCAAGGGCAGACACGGAGATTGAGGCTTTCGGGGTTCTGGTGGTGGCCGGGAACAGGGAGAGCATCCAGAAGCTGGAGTCCAGAGCGGGAATGGCGCGTCCCCTGAAGCGCAAGGGGCACTTTATCGTGGCTGGATATGGAGAGGTGGGAAGAAGTGTGGTGGATTCTCTTCGGGAGGCGGGAGAGTCCGTCCGGGTAATCGACCGCAGGCAGAGTGAGGGAGTGGATCTTGTGGGAGATCTTCTGGAGCCCGAAACCCAGGAAGCGCTGGATCTGGAAAATGCGCAGGGCATGGTAATGGTGCTCGATGAGGACAGCAGCACGCTCTTTGCCACGGTGATGATCCGGGACATGAGTCGCAGGCTTCCCCTGATCGCAAGAGTCAATGAGGTGAGGAATGTCGAGCGCATTCACCGTGCCGGTGCGGACTTTGCCCTTTCTCTCAGTCAGGTTGCAGGCCGGATGCTGGCCAGCCGTCTTCTGGGGGAGGAAGCCATTGAAGTGGATCCCCAGCTTCGCGTTTTGCAGGTGAAGGCCGGGGGTTTGGCTGGGCAGGAACTCGGAGAGCTGGATCTTCGAAGCAAAACGGGATGTTCTGTCGTTGCTGTGGAAAGAGGCGATGAAGTGCTAAGCCGCTTCGGAAAGGGATTCCGTTTCGAAGAGGGGGACGCGATTTTTGTTTGCGGAAGCTCCGAGGCACTTTCGAAGTACCGGCAACTCTATCTGGAAGGATAAGGAATTTGATGAAATGGCTTCTTCTGTTCTCGCTTGTCTTGGTCTTGTCCTGTTCCGCCCCTGAAAACGAATGGCAGGAGGGTTCCTCTTTCCAGGCGAACATCCAGCCACTATTCGACATGAACTGCACGCGATGCCATGGCAGTTCCGGGGGACTGAACCTCGAGTTTTCAGAGAGCTATTCAGAACTTGTGGGGGTGCAGAGTGCCAACTGGATGGGGCTTCGGGTCATGGCCTATGAGCCGGATTATTCCGTTTTGTATCTCAAAGTAAGCGGGGCGGCCGGATACGGAAATCAAATGCCGCCGAACGGGGCTCTCCTGAGCAGTTCCGAGATCGGAAGTATCCGTGCCTGGATTGAGGAAGGGGCCTTGGCAAATTAAAAGGGGCGGCACAAGGCCGCCCCCGACTGCAATCTTCGACTCTCTTACTCTGTTTCGTCGGAGGGAATCTCCGCAAGAAGACCTTCGATGACATTGCGGATCTCTGTCATCTTCCGGGGATCAAAGCCCACGGCCGCGTAGGCCACGGTTCCATCGGGAGCCACGATCACCGTGGTGGGAATACTACTGGCACCGTAGATCCGGGCCACTTTCGCACCCACATCGATGAGAGCCGGGAATTCGCTCCCCTGCTTCTTGATGAACTGCTTGGCAGGCCCCTCGCTTCGGTCAAGGCTGATCGCCAGAACTTCCAGCCCCTGTTCAGAATATTCCTCGTAGAGTTTCATCACTTCGGGAAAAGCGCGGCGGCAGGGTCCGCACCAGCTGGCCCAGAAATCGAGATAGACCACGCTGCTGTCCTGCAGGGCAGAAAGCGTGTATTGCAACTCTCCGTCCAGATCCATCAGGGTGAAATCAGGGGCAGGTTTGCCGACTTCTGGAAGCTGGGCAAGGGCTGGCGCAAACCAGAGGCTACCCAGGAGCAGGGTGAGGGAGAGGACTCCGGGGATTCTCTTCATGGTAACTCCTTTAATACGATGGGGGTTCGGGTAAACACGATCCTGCATATTAGTTCTCCTGCCGGATGCTTTCAAGTCTCGCCAGCAGATCCACAGAATCATGCATGGTCTGACTGAATCGCTGGCGGATCTGTTCGGCGGACTTTTCATCAATGATGCGGTTCATTCCTGTTCTCCTTCGCGGCTCTTGCCGCATTGGGGGTCGTTTTCAAGAGTGTCCAGAATGGGGCCCACGAGGTTTCGATCCAGGGAGTAGCAGAGCTTCTGTCCCGATCGGCTGACTCGAACCAGACCCTTGTCCTTCAATATTCGAAGGTGCTGGCTGACATTGGATTGACGGAGTTGAAGCTTTTCCTCGAGATCCTGGACGCAACGCCCTTCCTCCCTGAGAAGGCAGAGGATGCGAAGCCGGGTAGGGTGGGCCAGAGCCCGAAGCTTCTCACTGGTTCCTTCAATGTCCATGGCCACTCCTGAAGATCAGTTCATTCGCATATTCGAATACAATGATACATAAAACAGCCCCTTCTGTCAAGAGGGGCGGGAAGTTTCTGCTAAGAGCTTGTGGGGTCGTTGTTTACAGGTTCCTTGTCCCAGTCGTCCCAGAGCTTCATGAGGGCTTCCCGGCGCTCTTTTTCTGCGAGATGGCGCACAGACATCATCTGGGCGACCTTCTTCTCCCGATAATCCTCGAGGCTCATCAGGGGCCTGCAGGGGACTCCCGCGGCCACGGTATTGGGAGGGATGTCCTTGCTCACAACGCTTCCTGCGCCGACCACGCTGTTGGGACCAATGGTCACGCCTGGCAGGATAATGGTGTTCATCCCGATGATCGAGTTGTCCTTGATCTCGATGGGGGCGAAGACATCGATTTCGGGAATGTCCTTGCGGATTGTCCAGACTCCGCCGTCGTGGGTAATGAAGCGGACGCCTGCGGCCATGGAGCATCGTTTGCCGATTCTGATCAGATAAGGCTCGGAGCCGAAGGTGAAGTGGACATCCTTGCTGACAATGCGGGTTCCCTCGCCAATCTCGACTCCGCACTCGCGAAAGTATGGGGCGATGGAATCCATGTCGTAGCGGGACAGACGCAACTTGAGCAACAGGTTGCGGGAGACCCGAAAGACAGAACGAAGGAAGTGCATGATCTTCATGCGCGCACCTTTGCAAATCCCAGCCCTTTCTTCAAGGTTTTCTCGCTTTCCTCCAGAAAGGTGCGGCAGGCGGGAGAAAGGGATTCCGGATCAGGGTGAAGCAGGTAAAGGGGCCTCTGCAGTTTCAGGCTCCGGGGGCGAAGGCGTCGGAAGCCCCTTTCCCCGGACCAACGCTGCAGGAGTCTGCGGGGGAGAACCGCACGCCCCAGTCCGCTGCGGACCAGTTGCAGGATTACTTCCGGTCGGTCGATTTCCATCAGGACCGGGAAGGGGATTCCCTGTCTGGCAAAGGACTCCTCCAGGATTTCCCGGGTCACGGAGTTCCGGGGGTAGCTGATGTAGCCTTCCGGGTCTTTCTTGCCGGCGGGCGCAATGATGCACATTTCATCATGGCCCAGGGAAAAGGAGTTCATTGCCTCGGGCTCTTCCCTTGAGAAGAGAATGGCAAGATCCAGTTTGCCGCTCTCCAGTTCTTCCCGGAGCCGTCGGCTTCCCCCCACCTGCACGGAGATCTCGATTCCGGGATAGAGGGTTCTGAAGCGCTGGAATAGCCGGGGGAGAAGATCAAGAGCGGCGACATCCACGGCCCCGATGGAGAGCTTTCCCCTCTGAAGCCCGCTCAGGCTCTCGACAAGTTCCGCTCCCTTTTGCAAAGCCTCCAGCCCCTGACGGGCCCGGGGCAGGAACAATTCCCCCGCTTCGCTCAGCCGGAGCTTTCCGCGCCTGCGCTGCAGCAGGCCTTCCCCCAGGGACTCCTCCAGTCGGGCGATGGACTGGCTGACCGCGGACTGGCTGAGATAGAGCTTCTCAGCGGCCAGGGTGAAGCTGCCCTCCTCGGCAAGAGCAAGAAAGGCCTTGAGTTGGTGCAGTTCCATGATCCTCCATTAGTGTCACTTATGAAGACTATTAGAGAAATGAGCTGTAATTATCAAGCGAATCCTGCAATTCTGCAGGAAAAGGAGAGTGCTATGTCGAATTCAGGGATACAGCCTTCAGAGGGACGCTTGGGCGTCTTGACTCCTGGCCTGGGTGCCGTTTCCACGACCTTCATTGCGGGCGTTGAACTGGCGCGCAGAGGTCTGGGTCATCCCATCGGGAGTCTCACGCAGATGGGCCACATCCGTCTTGGAAAACGCACGGAAGATCGTTCACCTCTCATTCGCGACTTCGTGCCTCTTGCGAACATGGAGGATCTGGTCTTCGGAGCCTGGGATCTTTTCGAGGATTCCGCCTACGACGCGGCCATTCACGCCGGCGTCCTGCCAGGCGAAAAACTGGAGTCCATCCGCGAATTTCTTGAAGGGATTCATCCCATGCCGGCGGTCTTCGACCAGCGCTATGTGAAGAAGCTCAGCGGCACTCATGTCAAGGAGGGTGCGAACTGGATGGAACTCGGAGAGCAGCTTCGCGAGGACATCCGGAATTTCAAGGAGAAGAATGGCTGTGAGCGCCTGGTCATGGTCTGGTGCGGGAGTACGGAGATCTTCCTCGAACAGACGGAGGTCCATCAGAGCATCGAGGCTTTCGAGAAAGGAATGGTCGAGTTCAGCGAGGAGATCTCTCCCAGCATGGTCTATGCCTGGGCAGCCCTGAAGGAAGGTGCCCCCTATGCCAACGGTGCGCCCAACCTGAGTGCTGACTTTCCCGCCTTGGTGGATCTTGCGAAACAGAATGGTGTTCCCATTTGCGGCAAGGACTTCAAAACGGGGCAGACCCTGATGAAGACCATCCTGGCGCCCGGATTCAAGGCGCGGATGCTGGGCCTTTCCGGCTGGTTCTCGACCAATATCCTGGGAAACCGGGACGGGGAAGTTCTCGATGATCCTGAAAGCTTCAAGACCAAGGAAGAAAGCAAGCTCTCGGTTCTCGACTCGATTCTCCAGCCGGAACTGTATCCCGAACTCTATCGCGACCTCTATCACAAGGTTCGCATCAACTACTATCCGCCAAGAGGGGACAACAAGGAGGGCTGGGACAACATCGACATCTTCGGATGGATGGGGCAGGCCATGCAGATCAAGGTGGACTTCCTCTGCCGGGATTCCATTCTTGCCGCACCCATCGTTCTCGACCTTGCTCTCTTTCTCGACATGGCGTCCCGTGCGGAGATGAGCGGTATTCAGGAATGGCTGAGTTTCTACTTCAAAAGCCCCCAGGCTGCCGAAGAACTCTATCCCGAACATGATCTCTTCATCCAGCTCATGAAGCTGAAGAACAACCTTCGGCATCTGCAGGGGGAAGATCTCATCACTCACCTGGGAACGGAGTACTACGACTAGGGATTTCAGGCGCGATGGAATCTGCCAGCTGCAAGGAATCTGGCCGATGTCGCCCCCCGGCGGCTTTCCAGGAGTTTCACTTCCTTCCCCATGGTCTCTCAGGAGGGGAGGGTCTTTGACTTGCAAGCCCCGGAGAAAACCTGGGGGTTTCCTTGCAACAGGATTCCAAATCGATCAGCCCTCCCGAACTGGGAGAGATTCTGGTACGAGAGGGACTGATCAGTCCTTCTCGCCTGCTGGAACTTCTTGTGGAGGAGAAGGAAGTTCCCGAACACCTTGAGGAACTGCTCCTGCGCAAGGGTGTTCTCGGTCCCGAGGAATTGCTTGATGCCCTGGCCTGTCACTTCGACTATGGGCGTTTTGATCCCCTGAAACACCCCGTGGAGAATGCTGCTCTGGAACTGGTTCCGGTGGAGTTTTCCCGGCGACATCAACTACTTCCCCTTTCAGCAGATTCCGAGACGCTTCATGTGGCCATGCGCTATCCGGTTGACCGGGAGGCCCTCGAACACCTTCGCCGAATGATCCGTTCAAGCGGGCGCGTAGTGCGCATCCACCTGGCAAGAGCAGAGATCATCGAGGAACATCTGGAGAGCAGCTACCGGCAGATTGAACAGACGAGGAATCTCAGTCGGCTGATCGATCGTGTCGCCTGTGAAAGCAAGGGAGTCTTCGCAAGTGCGGAAGCGGCAGAGGAGGAGGAAGCGCAAAGAAGCGCGGAAGAAGCGAGTATCGTTCGCCTGGTCAGCCAGGTCATTGAGCAGGCTATTGATGAGGGAGCGACGGACATCCATGTGGAGCCGGGCGAGAAGGGTCTTCTGGTGCGCTTTCGAGTGGACGGCATCCTCTATGATGCCCATCGACTTCCCGCCAGTGTAACCATGGGAGCAAGCAGCAGGATCAAGATTCTCTCCGAGATGGACATTGCAGAACGCAGGACGCCGCAGGACGGCAGGTTCTCCTATCGCAAGGGAGACCGGTCTGTGGACATCCGGGCATCGGTGATTCCGACCGTGCATGGCGAGAAAGCGGTTCTTCGACTGCTTGACAAGGGAAGGGCCAGCTACTCCCTGCGAGAACTGGGCTTGGGAGAAGAGGACTATCGGGACTTCCTCAAGGCCATCCGGCAGCCCTATGGCATGATCCTGCTTTCGGGTCCCACGGGCTCGGGCAAAACGACGACTCTCTATGCGGGTCTCTCCGAACTGGACTGCGAATCCCTGAACATCAGCACCATTGAGGATCCAGTAGAGTACCAGATGAACCGCATCAACCAGGTGCAGGTGAACAAGAAGAAGGATCTCGGTTTTGCAAACGCTCTCCGCGCCTTTCTCCGACAGGATCCCGATGTCGTGATGGTCGGGGAGATCCGGGACCGGGAGACCGCGGAAATCGCCGTCCGGGCAGCCTTGACCGGACACATGGTCTTCAGCACGATTCACGCAAACGATGCACCGAGTACGGCTCTCCGACTTGCCTCCATGGGCTCGGATTCCTTCATGACCGCCAGCGCCCTCTCGCTCGTGATCGCACAAAGGCTACTGCGCCGAAACTGTCCTCATTGTCTGGAAGATTACACACCCTCGGGGGAAATCCTCTCGGCGGCCGGAGCGCCGAAAGGAAAGCAAGGTTTCCAGCGGGGAAAAGGATGCCCGCACTGCAAGGAGCGGAGATTTGCGGGCAGGGTGGCCATCGTGGAGAAACTCGCCATCACGCCGGAGATTCGGCAGATGATTGCAGAGAACCGCCCCGCGTCTGAGATCCGGTCTCTTGCCATTTCCCAGGGAATGAAAACGCTCAAACAGAACGGCATGGAGAAGGCCCTGCGTGGCGAGACCACTCCCGAAGAAGTGTTGCGGGTCTGCCTGAGTGAGGAATAAGAATGTCCGTGTTTTCCTACATTGCAAAGAGCCGCCACGGAGAAGAACTCAGCGGGCACCTTGCCGGAGAGAATCTCGACGAGGTCATCGCAGAGCTTCATACCATGGGCCTGGCCGTTCTTCACATCCATGAAAGCCGGGGACCGCTGCTGGCTGGTTTTCTCAACTGGCTCCGCGAGCTGTCTCCCCCGAAAGCAAGCAAGAGAGAGTTGGCTCTCTTCAGCCGGCAACTGGCCACGGTTCTGGAATCGGGCATCCCCCTTTCCCGGGGGCTTCGCGGTCTGGCCAGCGACAAGGGAGGCCGGGGCATGGGGAAGACTATCCTCGATGTCTGCGACCGGATTGAGCGGGGAGAGAGCCTTTCAAAGGCACTGGAAGCGCATCCCGCAGTTTTCAACAGCATGTACCAGAGCATGGTTCGCGCGGGCGAGCGCGCAGGCACGCTGGATAGTGTCGTGGAACATCTCGCGGTGTATCTCGAAAAGAGCGATGCGATACGAACGAAGGTAAAAAGCGCCCTGTCCTACCCGGTCTTCATTATGGTCTTCGCAGCCTTGGCGATTCTTCTCATGCTGGTAAAAATCGTCCCGACCTTCGCAAAACTCTACACTGATCTGGGAGCGGACCTTCCCACTCTGACCCGAATCATGATCGAGAGTTCTGCCTTTGTGCAGGGCCATTTTCTCTCCGGGTTTCTGCTGAGCGCTCTGACACTCATTGGGCTTTTCTTCTCTCTTCGGACGGAGCGGGGCAAATATCTCTGGCACAGCTTCCTTCTCTCCATGCCCCTGTTTGGTGTCATCCTGAAGAAATCCGTGATGAGTCGTTTCACTCGAACTCTTGGAATCCTGCTGGAAAGCGGCCTTCCGGTTCTCGAAGCCCTGGAACTGGTAGGGGCTGCCTCGGGCAATGCCGTGATTCATAGGGCGGTAATGCAGGTGCGGGCACAGGTGGAAGCAGGGCAGGCCCTGACTCCCTCGTTTCGAAGCACCGGCAAGTTTCCGGAGATGGTCCTTCAGCTCATGTCCACGGGAGAAGAGTCCGGGGGACTCGACACCATGTTGAGAAAGACCTCCGACTTCTATGACCGGGAGGTCGAAGCCTCGGTTCACGGGATCTCCACACTGATTGAACCCCTGATGATCGTCATTGTCGGACTGATGCTCGGAGTCATGGTGCTAGGCATGTTCCTGCCGATCTTTACTCTCGGCGAAGCCGTCATGCGTGGCGGGCACGCGCTCTAGGCCGCATGGGGACTGGCTGTTTCCTGTTCCTCGCTGGTCAGCAATCAGTCTTCTCCAGCCTTCCTCATCCTTCCTTTTTGCATCTGCTTGTGCAGTGAAGGCAAGCATCGTCTGTTGGAAGCCCCGGTTGTACTTCGAGATTCCGATCCAGGCCAAAATCCGCAAACCCATGATAATTCAACTTCTCCAGGCTCTTCACAGAAAAGACCCAAGGGCATGCTTCTTGTAGCAAGCCAGCCCAAGGCGGGAAGAAACCCGCTGGATAGCCCCAAGCACTAACACAGATCTGCTGGAGGAATTATGAAGATTATCCGTCGCAAGCCCAATGAGAAGGGTTTCACCATGATCGAGTTGATGGTCGTTGTCGTCATCGTCGGCGTTCTCGCAGCGATCTCAATTCCGCTCTATGGCAAGTATGTCAAGAACGCGAGAGTCACCGAGTGCACCGGCAGGATTGGCGAGATCATCACTGCTTCAAAGGCCTGGGCAATGGAAAACCAGGACGGGAGTGGCAATCCGACCTGGCCTGCTGGAGCAGGCGGCATTGTCGATCTCGGAAACTCGGACAACTTCTCCTATGCTTTCAGTGCAGGAGCCGGGGGCAATGCTCTTTCAACGGCTCTTGAGATCACGGGAACCGGGACTGCAGGCAGCAAGATGGTGGGAGTTTCCGTTGTTGTGAGTGTCGCAGACATTTACTCCAGCGGCGTCGCTCCTGTGGTTTCAGGACTCTAGGGATTTGGGGTCGGGAGTCGAGAGGCTTCCGGCCCTTTCTGAATAGGGGGCGAGCGTGAAACGATCGAAAGCAAGGCGCCCTTCCCTCTTTGCAGGAGAAAGCGGCTTTACTCTCATCGAAGTGATGATAGCCGCTTTCCTTCTTCTGGTCGCTTTCGCGGGACTGAGCCAGGTCTACACGCTCGGACGCGGTCAACTCGATCTGGAAGAAGAGAGAAGAAACGCGAGCGCCGTTCTTCAGGCTCGACTGGAGACGATTCGAAATGGGGTCGTCTACGAAAACCTCGAAGATCTGGAAGGAAGCATCGAGAGTTTCACCGTGGACGGCAAGGAGTATCAGGTCTCTCACAGCGTGCTGGCGGGGGATCTGGAGACCTCGGCCACGACCCTGACGCTGACGGTTCAATGGGACGCGCTCGTCCACGGCAATCAAGTTGCAAGAACGCTGAACTGCACGAGCATCATTGGAAGGAAGATCGAATGAGATGGCTTCCGGGAAGAGGAAACGAGAAGGGCTTCAGCGTTATGGAACTCATGGTGGCCTGTTCCCTGGCGATTCTGGTGATGATGGGACTCGGACATCTCATGCTTGGCAACCAGGCCGCCTGGAACTGGGGAATGTCGAAGCTGGAACTGCAGCAGGAGGCCTCAAGAGTGCTGGATCGAATGAGCCACTCGCTGCGCGCCGCCGACGGGATCTCTCTTCTGAACAGCAGTGAGTTCAAGACCCTCGATCCGGGGGAAACGGTACTGCATCACTACCGACGCGTGGCTTCCGGGAGTCAGTATCGGCTCCAGGAGAACGGTACTGACATGCAGGACAGCGACTGCACGGTTTTTTCAGTTTCAGCCAATAGCGACAGCAGTCTTCTGACCCTCAGTCTCGAACTGCTGGATGAAGCGGGAAACCGGGTCTCTTCCATGACCATGGTCTCGCTTCGCCCCTGAAAGGAGGATCATGAGGAAAACATGGATTCAATCCCAGGAGGGTTTTGCCCTGCCAACGGTCACTCTCTTTCTCATGGTCATCGGCCTTTCGGCGACTTCCTATTATCAGGTTTCTTCTCATGAGACGCGCATGGCTTTGCACCGGCAGGACAAGCTCGAATCCTTCTATCTGGCAGAAGGCGCAGTGGAGAGGGCGAGAGCAAGGTTTCTGGAAAACGGTTCCTGGCGAGCCGGATGGGACTCGGAAAGTGCGGGTCGGGGGCTTTACTCACTGGCCATCGAAGACACGACCTTCCAGGGGCAGTCGGGGATCCTGCGACTTCTGGGTTCAGGACTGGTGGAAAGCGCCAGCGCTGAGGTGGAAATAATGGCTCAGATCATCCCGGCCGCCTTCCGATTCGGGATTTATGCCGCTGGGGATTTGACAGCCAATGGAAATCTCTGTCTCGATGGTTTGAGTTTCGCTGGAGGCAGCGCCGATTTCGGACCGAACAATGTGCACCTGACTTGTGGCGGCGAGGTGGTGGAGGGAGTTGCGATTACTCCGCCTCCTGTCTTCACCGAGGGTTCGTATTATCCGCAGGACACCTATTACGAAGTTCGGGGAACCGAGATCGGTGGGCTTCCGCAGGCGAGAATCTTCGACCGCTACGGGCAGGACATCACTACGAGCCTCGGCGACAGTCTGACTTCGGTCACCGACTTCAAGTCCAAGAACGGGCTCTTCGAGTTCGAGTTCCGTAACAGTGCAGAGATTGACTTCTACTTCAACGAGGATACGGGCATCTTTCGGCGCGAGCCGGGCGACCAGTCCGTTGTGGTCAACTTCGGATCCGCTCCCCTTCTGGATCCCCCCGGTGTACTCGGGATCGCTGATCTGGAGTTCGATGGAGACCCCGGCACGACTCTTCATGCCACCATCATCAACTCCCGTTTCACGGGAAGCAATGACAGCCAGCGCATGGATTCCTTCTACTGGACCGGCGGTGTGATCACGATGAAGCAGGTGGACATGGAACCCTACAACGGGCTGGCCTTCATCGCGCGGGATTTTCAGAAGCGTGCGGGCAATGGAGCCCTTGGCAATGTGGGGAGCGAAAGCTGGCCCGCGCTCGGCTATGTGACCGGGGATGTGGAGCGTGTGGGCGCGAATTTTCATTGCGTGGGAGAGATCCTCTGCCTCGGCGACTGGTACAGCATCGGTGGCCCCGACATTACCTACGACGCGGGTTTCCTGGACTTTCTTCCCGCCTATTTCAGGGACGACGGCATCGTGGCCTATTCCGGCAGCATTGAAGTTCTGCAATGGAAAGAACTCTGAGGAGGATCGTGATTCGAAGCGTCAGCAGGCAGACGGGAATTGATCTCGGAGGAAGTAGCGTCAAGTTGGTGCACGGGCTGACTCGCAATGGAAACCTGGAGATCACTGCCTTTGGAATGGAGAAGGTGAAAAGGGCGGGGGAAGACCCTGTCCAGGACACTGCGGATGCGCTTCGCAGGCTACTCGAGCGCCTGAAGCTGTCTCGTCGCGATCTCGGAGACATCCGCGTTTCCATTTCCGGAGAGGGCGCAAGCCTGCGGGAAGTTCTTCTTCCCCGCCTTGGTGACAGGGATCTGCAAAGGGCCCTTCCCTATGAAGCCCGTGTGCATCTGGATCTGGAAGGAATGGAGGAACCGATTCTCTCTGCCCAGAATCTTGGCCATGAGAGTGGGGAAAGGATCCGGGTCCTCATGGCAGCCATTCCCGCTGAATCCCGGCTGTTTGCCCTTTCCGTTCTGTCCTCTCTCGGACTGGAGCCGAGAGTTCTCGATCTGGAGGCCCTGGCGAGTCTGAATGAATGCCGCCGTCTTCTTCCCGACAGCTTCCCCGATGACCGGGCCTTTGCGGTTCTTGATCTCGGTGAGGAGAAGTGCTTCCTCCATCTGGCCTGTGCCCTGGGCGGGCTCTTCAGTCGCAGAATGGAGTTTCAGGACAAGTCGGATTACTCCTCTTTGGCGCGTCATATTCGGGAGAGCATCCTCTTCTACCGCGACCGCTTTGAAAATGATGTAGAGGCACTCTTTCTTGCAGGCGGGGGCGCTCTGGAGGAGAACCTTCCCACATTATTGGAAGAGGCACTGAACCTGAAGGTTCGGGTTCTTGAACCTTCGGCTTCTTCGAACATGGGCCCCCGGTTTGTCCTGGCCAGCGGCCTCTTTCGATGGGGGGGCGACGGTGTATAGGATCAACCTCTATCCGGAGTACCGGGCTCGCCGCAGAGACTTGCTTCATCGCAGCCTGCGTCTGGCCTTGCAGACCCTGCTTACGGGTGCTGTCCTTCTGGCCATTGCCTCCATCGGCCTGAGTGCATCCCTGCTCCATGAGCGTCTGGGTGATGTTCATGAGCGCGCAGAGGCCGCGAGTCGGCGTATCCAGTCCCAGTCCCAGCAGCAGAGAGCCCTGCTTGCGGCGCGTCGAATGCTGGAGATCCGTGCGGCCCGCAAGGACTGGTCTCCACTTCTGTCCGCCCTGTCTGAGAAGACAGAAGAAGGTCTGGTTCTTGTTCGCCTTGAAGGCAAAATGAGCGAAGACGGAGAGGGAGAACTGGAAATCTGGGGAGAAAGCAGCGGGCGGGATGCGCAGATTTCGGTCTTCACCCGTTTTGTGGAAACTCTGGGCGCAGATGATCGCTTCCGAGGGGACTTCCCGGAACTTCGTCTGGAGAGTGTTCAGGATGGGGCCAACAGCCGCTTTCAGATTGTCGGCGGAAAGAGCAGGTCATGATGTCTCTTTCCAGTGGCTTCTCCCGTATTCTTGCCGTCTCCGCTCTCCTGCTCCTGATGGGCTTCTCCCTAGACTTCGGATTCACGCAGCCGAGAATCGGTGAACTCGATCGAATGATCCGACAGCTGGACCAACTCCGCGAGGAAGAGAGCCGGATGCAGGGCCTGCAAAGAGAGGAGCGGGGGCTGATTCGCTTTCTGGAATCCCAGGGCCTGGAGGAGTGTCTCTCAGACTCGAGCGACTCCGGCCCTGCCGAGTTTCTCGGAGAAAGGCTGGAGGCTGCGGGGCTGGAAAGACTGGAGATGCGAAGCACGGAAATCAGCGCCGGAGAACATATGAAGCGCACCCGTTTCTTTCTTCGCGTCCTTGGCACTTACTCCTCCACGCTTGATTTCCTTCGGACTCTCGAGTCAGGAGCAAGGCTTGTGAGTATCGAAGCCATCCGTGTGGAGGCGCAGTCTTCTTCCCGCTCTCTGGAAACCCGTCTTGAGCTTTCCCTCTACGATCCGGCCTGGAGGAATTGACATGTTCCGTGGTTTTCAGGGCCTTCAGGGATTCTGGCTTGGCTGCGGTCTGCTTCTCTTCGCCGTTCTGATTTTCGGCTTTCGTGGACAGACCGCTCTTACTGCTGTTGCCAGTATCCGGGGGAACGCCGGTCAGTCGCCAGTCGCGCAGGATCAGGACGAAATCCTCTACACGGACATCGTGAGCGAAAGACTGCAATGGATCCGGGATGCTCGGGGCGGGGGCAGGGATCCCTTCCATGAGATCAGGCAGAAGCGAAAGAAGGCCACTGCCGCTCTGCCCAAAAAGACAAAACAAGTTTCTCAACCCCGACTCAAGGCAATCCTCTACGAGCAGACTGCGCCCCGAGCCATTCTCCGTCTCGATGGAAAGGACTCGGCTTGGCTGAGCGAGGGAGATCGATTTGCCGGATGGAGTGTCGTGAAAATCCACCGAGAGAGCGTCCGCGTGAGTCGCGGTTCGAAGAGTATTGAACTGACCCAGTGAAGGAGAGCCGATGAAACGCCACCTTGTCCATAGCATCCTGCCGCTTCTCTTCCTTTTCGTCCTGCCGCTGCAGGCAGAACTGGCTCCCGAAGCAGGCCTTGTCACCCTGAGCGCAGAGAATACCTCGGTAAACGAGATTCTGGAGATCCTCGCCCAGCGAAGTGGTCTGAACATCATTACGAGTCCTGAAGTGCAGTCGCGCTCGATCAGCATTCATCTGGAGGACAGCTCCTTCGACGAGGCCTTTCATCTGGTAGTCCGCGCCGCGGGTCTGGGCTTCGAAAGAGTGGGTAGTTCCATTCTGGTGGCTCCCCATGAACGCTTCCAGTTGCCCACGGGAAAAATCTCCCGCGTCTACGATCTGAACTATGCGAGGGCGGATGAAGTAAGCGACATGCTGGGGCTACTGGGAGGAAGTGTCACTGCGAACGAGCGGGAAAACCGGATCCTCATTCGGGGGACGCAGTCGCAGTTGGAGGAGGCGGAGAGGATTCTGGAGGAACTCGACCGCAAGCCGGATCAGGTTTTTATCGAGGCTCGTCTGATTGAAGTGAACCTGTCCGATCTGATGGAACTGGGCGTGGACTGGGAAAAGCTGGCCCACTGGAAAGGGATCTTCAGCGAAGGTGATCCCGGGGTTTCTGCACCCGGCGCGCTTCCCGGGGAAATGGCCTATACCCCCGCTGAGGGCGGGCAGTCCTTCTTTCGCCAACTTGAGAGTTTCGAGCTGGCCGTGGATGCCTTGATCAGCGAGGGCTACGCCATGTTGCTCTCGGATGTAAAGGTGGTGACTCTCGATGGGGAGGCCGCCGAAATCTTCGCGGGCGAGACGGTTCCCGTGATGATCAGTTCCCTTCAGTCCTCTGCGGCCGCCGGTGCCTTCCAGACGGTTCAACTGGAGAAGATTGATGTCGGCGTGCGCCTGAACATTACGCCCCGGGTGGATGAAGACGGTTTCATCACGACCCTGGTGGTCCCGGAAGTTTCTCGCATTCTCCGCTTTGTCGGAACCGACGAAGACCTCCCGCAAACTTCCACCCGACGAGCCCAGACCCGCGTGCGAGTCCGAGACGGAGAGAAGATCTATCTTGGCGGCCTTCTTTCGGAAGAGGAGAGGAGGACGGTCAAGAAGCTGCCTCTTCTCGGAAGCATTCCGATTCTCGGCCGTCTCTTTCAATACACGAAGGTTGAGAATGTGAACCTCGATCTTCTGATCGAGATCACCCCGCGCATCGTGGGTGACGAAGGCTCCCGGCTTCCCCAAGCCCCGCGAAAAAGTCAGCAAAGCGGGGGAGGAGGATCATGACTCTCCTGCAGGAAATGCTACGAGACGGGGCAGAGCGGGGGGCGAGTGACATTCTCATCTCGGCCGGCTCGCCCGTGAGTTTTCACATCAATGGAAGCCTTGTTCCCTGGCGGGACGAGCGTCTGAGTGCAGAGGAGAGTCGCGAGCTGAGCTATGCATTGCTCAAGGAGGAGGGTATTCGGGACTTCGAGCGAAATCACGAACTGGATTCTTCCTATGAGCTGGAAGGCGTGGCGAACTTTCGCGTGAGCATGATGATGCAGAAGGGGACGGTGGGCTGTGTTCTGCGGGTAGTTCCCCTTCGGGAACCGCATTACTCGGATCTGGGATTGTCGCGGGACTTTATCGAAGGGCTTGCCAGAATTCCCAATGGGCTTCTTCTGGTTACCGGAGGAACCGGTGCGGGGAAGTCCTCCACGGTGGCTTCCTTCCTGAACTATCTCAACAGCGAGCACCCTTCGGCAAAGCACATCATCACTCTTGAGGATCCCATCGAGTATCGAATGCGTCCCCATAATTGCGTGATCGATCAGCGGGAAGTGGGGAGCGATACCTTCGACTATCCCTCGGGACTGAAAAGCGCCCTTCGCCAGATGCCGCATGTGATCTTCGTGGGGGAGATGCGTGACCGCAAGACCATCGAGATTTCGCTGACGGCCGCTGAAACCGGAAACCTGGTCATCAGCACTCTGGCCACGCAGTCTGCAGCAAAGACCGTCAACCGGATCATCGATGTCTTCCCGCCTGAAGATCAGGCGGAGATCCGAACCCGGCTGGCCATGACTCTGCGCTGCGTCCTTTCTCAGGTTCTTTTGCCTCGCAGCGATGGGGAAGGCCGGGTGGCCGCTCGCGAGATTCTCTTTGTGAACAAGAGCATCGAGAACCTGATTCGCGAGAACAAGGTCCAGCAGATCGACAATGTCATCGCCTCCTCTTCTGCCGAGGGCATGTGTCTGCTCGATGATTCCCTGATGCACTTGCTCTCTTCCGGAGTGGTGGCGGCCGAGTCTGTTCTGCCGAGACTTCAAAACCCCCGACGGGTCGAGAGCCTCTTGAAGGTCTGAAAGGAGGACCATGAAAAGCTGCAATCGCTTCCGCTTCCGGCGGAAAATGAGTCGCCTGATCTCCTGCTGGCTTGAGTACCGGAGTCTCTTTCAGAAAGAGAGGAAAGGGGAGGAGCCGAATAATGAGATCCTCGAACTGAAAGGCCAGATGGCCTCCCTGCTGCAGTGGCTGGGCGAACATCTTCCCGAAAGCCTGCAGGAGAGCGGAGAAATCAGGATCGAGGAAATCCTTGGAATGCTGGAAGAGGACGATGTCGGCAGGAAGGAGTCCCCGGATGACTTCGAGGGCAAGTGGTTGGCCCACTATCTCTTTCTCAATCGCCTCAGAGGCACGGAACCTGCATTTGACAGTACAGGAAGCAGTCAGGGTACGAGCGGCAAAGCCTCTCTCCCCTGGTTCACGGTGGAAAAGGGACAGCGGCATTTCGGGCTTCTCTCCCCGGCAAGGCTTCTGGCCTTCCTGGGAATGGTGCTGATTCTCGGAAAGGCACTCGGTTTCCATCGGGAAGCCGGGCAGTGGGCGCTCGAGCGACCGGGAAACGCGAAAGAAGTACTGGGGAACCTTTCCTCCCTTCTTCCGTTTCTCCGGGACCTTGTTTTCGGGTTTTTCCGTCCCCTGCTCGAAGGCTATGGAGTGGCCGGCCTGCTGGCCCTGACCCTGCCTTTGGGAGCGCTTCTTGCCTTCCTGATTCGATTTCGACGCTAGAAAAATGAGGAGAGAGTATGATTCCCCTGAGCCACAACGACCCACTTCCTCTCTTCTTTCTCTTCCTCCTCGGACTTTCTTTGGGCAGCTTTCTGAATGTCGTGACCTGGAGACTTCCCCGCGGACTTTCCCTCTTCCGTCCCGGCTCCCATTGCCCGAACTGCGAAGTTCCCATCCGTGCCTGGGAGAAACTTCCTCTCCTCGGCTATCTCCTGCTGCGGGGACGCTGTCGTCATTGCGGCGAGGAGATTCCCGTGCGTTATCCCCTGGGTGAACTGATCGGGGGCGTTTGCCTCCTCGTGGCCGCCCAGTATTCCGACGGGCTGGCTTCCACACTTCTTCGTGGCGTCTTTCTTCTGGCGATGGTGGCGGTAGTCTTCATCGACCGGGAGCATGGCATCATCCCGGATCGCATCACCTTGCCGGGGACGCTTCTTGGATTTGCCTGTGCCCCGATTCTGGGAGTGAGCTGGGGGCATTCCGCTCTGGGAATCCTTCTTGGAGCCGGATGGTTGCTGCTGGTTATCGGTATCTACTGGCTCATTCGCCGCGTTGTCGGCATGGGAGGAGGCGATGTGAAGCTCGCCGCCATGCTGGGCGCCTGGCTGGGCTGGAAGGGAGTCTTCCTGGCCCTGCTTCTTGCTTCTTTCCTGGGAGTACTCTGGGGAATCGGTCTGATCCTTCGGAAAGGGGTCTCGGCCCGCGACACCCTGCCCTACGGAGTCTTCCTCGGCCCCGTGGCAGCGATTCTCCTTCTCTTGGGAAGCAGTCTCTAGAAAGCGGCCTTGAAGCTCCCCCAGTTCGTCCTGCGAACCGGAGTCTGGATTGGCAGGTCGCTGATCGTCCAGACATCCTTGTTCCCGTGGCTCACTCTTGCAAAGACGATGCTTTCTCCCTCGGCACTCCAAACGGGTGACTGGTCGGAGAAGCGGTTGTCGGTGAGTTGGACCAGGCTCTCCTCTTCAAAATCCCAGGCCCAGAGATCCCACTCGAGAAGATCGTTTCCCCCGCAGAAGACCAGGTACTGCCCGTCCGGGGAGAAGGAGGGATCGATGCCGAAGTCCAACCCATGTTCGATGGCCTCTGCCGGTCCTCCGGAAAGTGGCATGCGATAGAGACGGCGTTGGTCCGGGTTGTCGGGGTCCTGCGCATCAAAGGCAATCCACTGCCCGTCGGAACTCCAGGAAGGATGCAGACAGTCGACGAGCCCGTCGCTGAGTTTCACGGCAGCATCCGGCTCCTCCGTTTCAAGAAGCCAGATCTCGATGTCGCCGTCGCGGTCACTGCTAAAGGCGATGCGAGTGCCCATGGGATCGAAGGCGGCGAAGTTGTCGTAGCCTTCCCAGAGGGTCAGGATCCTGGCTTCTGCGCCCGGGCTGTCCATGATCCAGAGATCCATGTCGCCGCCGTCTCTGCTGGAGGTGAAGACAAGGCTCGATCCTGCCGGACTCCAGTGAACATAGATGTCCGTGTCCTCGTGCTGGCTGAGGTTTTCGGCCTCACCGCCCCCGGAGGCAATGCGGTAGATCTCCCAGTTACCGCTTTGCAGGGAGGAGAAGGCAATACTGTCGCCACTGGCGTTCCAACAGGGGGCCCCATCGGCTTCGGGACTGGAGAAGACCATCGTCTCCTCGATCGCGAGAGCCGGGAGGGCCAAGCAGAGAATCCAGAGGAAGGGTCGAAAGCGCACGGCGTTTTCCTTTGTAGCTTTCTGATAGTATCGCACAGTTCCTCATCAATCCCAATCCCATGATTCAAAAAGAGGGAAGCATGGGAAACACCGATCCCGCATGGCGGAGAGTCTGGTACCTTTCTTTCCACCCGCCGGCGATTCGCTTCCCTCTCCCCAATCCTTCGGCGTCCCGTCGTTCCCCTTCGCGCCCTCGTGCTTCCTGCGTTTCCACGCCGGGGGAGGGCATATGCCTTGCATTTTACAGGAGAACCCATCGCCGCGAGAGTGACCATGAATGTACGCCGCCTCTATTTCTCCCTGCTTCTTCTCACCGTGTTTCTGGGGGCCTGCGAGATAGCAGAACCCGCGCTTCCCCATTTCACAACTCCGATCACCATTCCCTTCGCTTCCCAGGAAGTTCTTCTCGAAGACCTTCTTGACGAAGAGGGACTGATCGAGGCCGATGAGAACTCCGGGCTCTGGATTTCCTTTGAAGGGGAGAGCCTTCGCGTGGAACTGGAGCAGAACCTGTCCGTGGATCTCCCGGAAACCCGGGCCGGGCTGGAACTGGGGACCTTTGACGTGAGCGCCGGGGAGGCGCTTGCCTACGACTACACATTGCTGGAACTCTATCCGGAGTCTGAAGCGCTGCCTCCGGGGGAAGTGGAGGTTCCGGCCTTTGAGTTCGAGCTGACACCGGATCGCAAGGATGTTGCCGGCGTGGAAAGCGCCCATCTGATCGGGGGAGAACTACGCGCCCTGATCATCAATGGCCTTCAGGTTCCGATCTCCGGTGCTTCGGAACCAGAACTACTTCGCTGTGAACTGCGGGACCCGCAGAGCGGGCTTCTTCTGACCACAATATACTTCGAGTCGGAGATTGCAGCCGGCGCAAGCGCGTCGAGCAGTGTCGATCTTGCGGGCCTGACACTGCCCGACTCTCTGGACCTTCGCATCCTGGGGGGAAGTCCGGGGGCAAGCGCTGTTCAGGATGTGGATGTCTCCAGCTCTATCGACCTGGAAGTGGAACTGGCGGATCTCATCGTCGATGAAGCTCTCGCCGAAGTGGAGCCGCAGGACTTTAGCGAAACCCGCGGGATAACTCTTGGAGATTCGCTTCGCGTTCTTGAAGCAGAAATCGAGCAGGGCGAACTGGAAATCGAAGTCAGGAACGGGCTGTCCATCCCCTGCACGGCGACGCTTCTCTTTGAGGAACTCTATGACGCCGGAGGGCTTCCGCTTCGCCGGGTGATTCCGCTGGAAGCCGGCGACGAGACCGTCGAAGTGCTGGATCTTGCCGGCACGAGCATTCTGGCTCCGGGTGCAGAACTCCTTGATTCCCTGACCTATCACATCGAGATGAGCAGTCCCGGAAGTGGTGGCGAAGTGGTCTATTTGGCAGCCAGCGACTCGGCGGAGGCTGTCATCGCCGCTTCCAGTCTGGATCTGGCCAGCGTCACCGGCACTTTCCCGGAGGAGAGCTTCGACATTGATCCTGTCGAGGAAGAGCTTTCGATTCCCTCCGAACTGGAAAGCTTCCAGCTTCGGGAAATGAGTCTCGTGATTGAGGTCTGGAATGAGTTGGGCATCCATGGAGAACTGGAACTGAGGATCGAGTCCACTCGTGCAGATGGTTCCAGCAGTCATCTTGAACACTTCGCTCCCATCCTCGCATCCCGGGGCAGTGAAGCGGAGAAGACGGTCATCACGCTTGACGAAAACAACAGCAACATCATCGAAGTTCTCAATGGCACTCCCGATAGCATTGAGCTTTCGGGGCGGGTTCGTGTGGGGGGCGACGATGAGATTGGAACCGCCGCACCGGGACAGGGAGCCAGCATCTTCTGGAGTCTGGAGGCTCCTCTTCTTGCACGGGTGGAAGCGGGCGAGATCGAACTGGATCCCATGACTCTGGATCTGGAAGAGGACACGCGAAGGCTCATCGAGGAATCCATGGAGTCCGTGTCCCTGCTTGCGGAAGTAGAGAACCACCTTCCTCTGGATCTGGATCTCTACTTTCTTACGAGTTCCGATTCCAGCAGTGTCTATGAGAGTCCCGAAAGCGTGATCGGTCCCTTTTCCATCACTGCTGCTCCCCGGGATCCCGAGAGCGGCTTTGTCAGCGAGGCTCTGCAAAGCCAGGAGGAGTTGATCCTCGCGCAGGATGACATTCTCGATCTCGTCGGGGAAGGACGCTTTATCGCACTGCGACTGGAACTTCCCGGAAGCGGTGGAGAATCGGTGGCCTTCCGCGCCGATGACTATCTGGAGATTCGTGGTCTGCTCTCAGCAGAAGTTTCCATCATGGAGGGTATCCAATGATCCGTCGGGTTTTTCGCATCGCCATGGTCTTTATCCTCTTTCTCCTCGCCACATCGGCTTCTGCCGCTAGCATGCTGAGTGAATGGGGTCTTTCCGCATCCTCTACGGCTCATGTCCGGGGGTTTGATGCCGCCGGTCGAAATGCAGCCAGCCTTGCCCTGGATCTGGGATGGCAGATTTCCCTGGCATCGGTCTCTGCGGATCTCGGAAACAACGCCCTCTCCCTTGCCCGTTACAATGCCAGTAGCGGTGCCGACCTCAATGAAGAGCAAAAGCGAGAAATCCTTCAGGAAATCCCCGAAGAAGGCTGGGCACTCGGTGCCGATCTCTCTGCCGGTGTTCTGGGGATCCGCCGGGGCTTCCTCGCTCTGGGTCTTTCTGCGGAAGCGGATGTGCGAGGGAATCTGGACCGGGACTTTTTCGACCTGGTTCTGATGGGCAATGATGTGGAAGAGCCCTTTGATTTCGGAGACAGCGGTGGCGAAGCATCGCTCTATGCATCGGCGGATCTGGCACTCGGTCTTCCGGTCTACCGCGGCCGCCGACTACAGGCGGCACTGGGCGTTCGCGCCCGCTATCTGCAGGGCTTCTATCATCTTCAGATTCTGGATACCGAAGGTGCCCTCCTGAGCGGAGAGGAAGGTCTTGAGGGAAGTGCCGAGGCGAGTTACCGAAGTGCCCGCGGAGGAAGTGGCCAGGCACTGGATCTTTCCCTGGCCATTCAGTGGAAGAGCCAGTGGAGCATTGGAGCGACCCTGGAAAATGCGATCGCATCCATCCATTGGGATCAGGAAGTCGAGGAGGGCTTCTGGGAAATCGAAATGGAACGGTGGCGTCTGGGTGATGATCTGGAGTTCGCCGCTTCGGACAGCATCTTTGCGGGCGAGGCCTATACGAGCGAACTTCCCCGCGACATTCGCGCCGGTCTTGCCTGGCAGGGAAAGAGCCTCCTGCTGGTTCTGGAGACCGAAGACCGTTTGGGGGATTCCCGGGGTCCTGTTGGCATGATGGGTGTCGAGTGGCAGCGAATCCGGGGACTTCGCCCCCGAATCGGACTGGGTTTCGGCAAAGGGGGCGAAGGTATCAGTGCGGGGCTGGGTTTGCGACTCGGTGCCCTGACGCTTGACACTTTCGCGGGAATCCAGGGCGCCTGGAGTCCTTCGCAGACGCGTGGACTCAAGCTGGGCGCACGTTTCCTGCTGAATCTCTAGCTCCGGCATTGAGGGAAGTTCTTCAGGGTGCTATAATCGCACCCTCAATTTCCCCATAGCCACGGAGTGCTCCCATGCTGTCGATCTTTCTGCGCAGGTCCGTCCTGTTTCTTGCGACCCTTTTTCTCCTCAGTGTTTCCGTCTTCGGGGAAGCCCTTTCCCCGAAAGACGAGATTCTCTCCCATCGTGCCGGGGAAGCCGAAATGAAGGCCCGGCTCTATGAGGGTCTGTCTCGTGCCGTGAACGAACGCACGCCGAACCAGGATCTCTATGATGCGATTTACTACGGACTGAATCTCGACCTGAATCCCACGACCCGCATCCTGACGGGACAGGGAACCGTTCGCGCGACAGTCATCGGCTCCTCCATCAGCGAGATGGACCTGAACCTGGCGGGCCTGACGGTTTCTGCTGTCACGAGCGGAGGTGTTGCGAGTAGCTGGACTCACGCAGGAGATGTTCTCACGGTGGATCTCGACCGGGTCTACATGAATGGCGAAACGGTGGAAGTGACGGTGGACTATTCGGGCAACCCGGCAGGCGATGCCTTTGGCTGGGATTCCCATGCGGGCAATGACATGATCTGGACGCTCAGCGAACCCTACGGGGCAAGGGAGTGGTGGCCCTGCAAGGACATCAATACGGACAAGGCCGACAGCATCGACATCATCGTCACCGTGCCCAATGACCTGATCGTCGCCTCCAACGGGCTCCTGATTTCGGATGTGGACAATGGAAGCACTCGCACCTTCCACTGGCACTCCGACTATGCCATCGTCACCTACTTGGTTTCTCTGGCCATCCATCCCTACACGCAGTTCTCCGACTGGTACACGCCGCAGGCCGGCGGCGACCCCATGGAAATCCAGCACTTCGTCTTCCCCGATCATTACAGCGATGTGCAGACCAACTATGCGAAGGTTCCCGACATGATGGATGTCTTCGCTCAGGGCTTCGGCGAGTATCCATTTATTGAAGAGAAGTATGGACACGCAGAGTTCAACTGGGGTGGCGGCATGGAGCATCAGACCATGACCAGTCTCGGCGGCTGGTGGGAAGATGTGATCAGCCACGAGTTGGGTCACATGTGGTGGGGCGACATGATCACCTGCGCAGACTTCGGACACATCTGGCTGAACGAGGGCTTTGCCACCTGGTGCGAAGCCTACTGGAAGGAAGTCAGCGAAGGCTTCCCGGTTTATCAGGACTATATGAACTATGCGGCCTACTACGGCGACGGCACGATCTTCGTCGAGGATCCGAGTAATGTCTGGGATATCTTCAACTCCAATCTCAGCTACAACAAGGGCTCCTGGGTGGTTCACATGCTGAGGAATGTGCTGGGCGACACGGACTTTTTCGCAGGTCTCGCCGAGTACCGGTCCCAATACGGCTTCGACAGCGCGACAACGGAAGACCTGCGCGATGTCATGGAATCCGTGAGTGGTCTGGATCTCGATGCTTTCTTTGATCAATGGATCTACGGCGAGTACTTCCCGGTCTATCGGGTGAACTGGTTGGATACCGGAGGCAATGTGGAGCTCCTGGTCGAGCAGATCCAGACGAACACGGGTCTCTTTACCATGCCCATCGATGTGAGGATTACCAGCAGCGAAGGCGTGTTTGAGCATGTGATTCAGAACAGCCAGGCCAATGAGAACTATTCGCTGGCGGTCTCGGGAACTGTGGAGTCCGTGGAACTGGATCCGGATCGCTGGATCCTTCGACAGGTACAGACCTCGGTTTCCAATCCAAGCTTCGCCGAAGGGATTCTGCTCGTCAATGGTGTGCACTGGGATACCTATTCCTCACAAATCTACAGCGCCTATGAGGACAGCATCTTCTGGGGCGACCATGAGATCAGTTTCTGGGACTGCTTCAACGAACCTTCTTCCGGCTACCCGACAAACCTGCCGGAGCCTCTCGGTCACGGAGCCGTTTCCGGTGACGAGATCGGCAAGTACTCGACGGTCATCTGGGTGGGGAACAACTACAACGGGGATCTGTCCGCCTGGATGGAAACACCCATCGCCTCCTATCTGGAAGTGGGAGGGAATGTCCTGCTGATGACCCGCAGAAGCCAGTCCTTCCTGGAGGGAGAGCTTTCGGACTATCTGGGCATCACCTGGCGGAACACGCAGAGCACTCTTGGCAACTGCGTGGCCGACTATCCGGGCCTCGTGGACATTCCCTTTACGGGCAACCAGAGCTGGAACGATGTCTATGATACGACGGTGGGCCCGAACAGCACGCTTCTCTTTCGTGATACTGCGGGCTTCAGTGGTGACCGGGGAAGCGGTGTCCATGCCCAGCCTCCTGGCGGTGGCCTGGAGCGTCCCGAGGGAGGAAACTTCGTTCATATCGCAGGCCGTCCCTACCGGATGAACCATGATGCCTTGCGAAGCAATGTTGAGTTCATTCTCGAGCACTTCTTCCTGGAACCCTGGTCGGCGACCTCCTCTCCCTCCCTGCCCTCGTCCTCTGCGGTATTGCACAGAAACTGGCCAAATCCCTTCAATCCGAAGACCCGGATTTCCTTTACCCTTTCGGAGCCCGGACCCGTGGAACTCTCGATTTTCGACATTCAGGGCCGAAAATTGCGGACTCTGGCCGCCGGTCTTCTGGCCGCCGGTTCCCATGACTTCGACTGGGATGGTCGCGATGAGTCCGGCACAGGCCTGTCTTCGGGGCTCTATCAGGCGCGCCTGAAATCGGAATCGGGCAGGCAGAGCCGGAGTATGCTCCTCCTGCGCTAGCTTTTGGAGATGCCACAAGCTCCGTCATTTCAGGGGCTTGTGGCGGCCCGCCCAATATTCAGACGATAGAACCTGTTTTTCTTTCCACGCCTCCTTTACTTTCACGGCAGCTCTGTGTTACAGTTGCAGAGCTCGGGAGTTCTGGAGCTTTGTCTCCGTTTCCCCACGCGTTTTCGGGGACAACTTCAGAGCATATGGGTTAACCCCTTTTGATTTGCAACAAGACTCAGCAACTCTTCGAGGAGATTTACTATGAAAAATGCTATTCTGATTCTTGCCGGACTGCTCTTCGTCGCTTCCATGGCGATTGCCGATGCGAAATGGCCGGAAAGCTACGTTCCCGGAACCCCGACTGCTGGTGATCGCCAGGGCGGAGACACCCTCGCTGATGCGACGGCTATCCCCGGATTCCCCTACAGCAACACGGGTGACACTTCCAACGCGCTGGATGACTACGATGAAGTTTGCCCCTACGGTGGCTCCACTTCTCCCGATGTCGTCTACGTTTGGGATGCCTGCGCTGATGGCGAGATTGAAATTACCATGTGTGTCGGCTCTGCCTATGACACGAAGATCTATGTCTACGAGAACGATGCGAGCACGCTCGTCGCCTGTAACGACGACCTGTGCCCGGGCTGGATTTCCGAGCTCAGCGTTGCTTCTGGTGAGCCCGTTCCGGTTTCCTCCGGAAACTCCTACTTCGTTGTTGTCGACGGTTACGGCGGCGACATGGGTGCTTACACCATCGACATGACCGGTCCCGAGTGCACCACGGCTGCCCAGTCCACGGACTGGGGTCTCGTGAAGAGCCTCTACTAGAACCTGCTAGATCGATTCTGGAAACCCCCGTCTTCGGACGGGGGTTTTCTTTTTTTGCCATCCTGCTATCTTGATTCAAAAGGAGGCGGGATGAAGGCGATGATTCTTCGGGCCACGGCGCCCCTTTCCCTGGAAGCATTGGAAGAGACGGACATTCCCTGTCCGGAACCCAAAGAGGGGCAGATCCGGATCCGGGTCTCCGTCTGCGGGGTCTTCCACACGGAACTCGACGAAATCGAGGGGCGTTGCCCGCCCTCGACGCTCCCCATGGTGCCCGGGCATCAGGTCGTGGGCAGAGTGGAAGTCTGCGGAGCCCAGGCGGATCGCTTTTCTCCGGGGGGACCGGGTGGGCGCTGCCTGGATCTTCTCCTCCTGCGGAGAGTGCGAGGCCTGACTTTGCGGAAATGAAAACCTCTGTGACCGCTTTCTTGCGACGGGCCGCGATGCCAACGGGGGCTACAGCGAGTCCATGGTGATCCATGAGGACTATGCCTTTCCCATTCCCGAAGAGATTCCGGATGCCGAGGCGGCTCCGATGCTCTGTGCGGGAGCCATCGGCTATCGCTCCCTGCAACTCTGTGGCCTGAAGAACGGGCAGAGCCTCGGACTATCCGGCTTCGGCTCTTCCGCTCACATGGTTCTGATGCTCATCCGACATCTCTACCCGGAGACCGAAGTCTATGTCTTTGCTCGCAGTGAGAAGCAGCGGGACTTCGCCCTGGAACTCGGCGCTCACTGGACCGGTGACATCACGAGACGCCTCCCCGTCTTCTGGATGCGGTCATCGACACGACCTCGGCCTGGAAGCCGGTTCGCGAAGCTCTGGAAAACCTCTCCCCGGCCGGCCGCCTGGTCATCAATGCGATTCGCAAGGAGGAGGAGGATCGGGAGGAGCTTCTTGGCCTCGACTACTCGCTTCACCTCTGGCGCGAGAAGGAGATCCAGAGCGCGGCCAATGTTTGTCGAGTCGATGTGGAGGAGTTTCTGGAGATTGCTGCCCAGAACCCGACCATCCGTCCCGAGTTGACGGAGTATCCGCTCGAGGATGCAAATCGGGCGCTTCGGGATCTCAAGTCCGGCAAGGGGCGGGGCGCCAAGGTCCTCCGCGTGGGAGCTTGACAGGCAGAAGGGTGGCAGGCATTCTGGAATGGTAACCGGGAGGGACCATGCCAGTAGCTGACTATGCGACTTACTGCCGAATGCTCGATAACGCGACCGGGAAGGGCTTTGCCTATCCGGCGATCAATATCTCCTCGATGATCACGGCCAACGCCGTCTTGCGCGGTTTTGCCGAGAAAAAAAGCGATGGCATCATCCAGGTGTCCACGGGTGGCGGGAAGTTTGCCTCCGGCCTGGGCATTGCGAGCGAGGCAGAAGGTTCGATTGCCCTGGCCGAGTATGTGCATCGTGCGGCCGAGCACTACGACATTTATGTAGCCCTGCACACGGACCATTGTCAGGCCGACAAGATTGAAAGCTACCTGCATCCCCTGATCGAGGAAACCGAGCGTCGCAGAGCTGCGGGTTTACCCAATCTCTTCAGCAGCCACATGTTTGACGGCTCGGCCCTGCCTCTGGACGATAATCTCGATCTTTCGGAAAAACTTCTCGATCGTTGCTCTGCCAGCGACATCCTGCTGGAGGTCGAGGCCGGCGTTGTCGGCGGGGAAGAAGATGGCGTGAGCAATGAGGATGTTCCCAGCGAAAAGCTCTACACGACCACCGGGGACATGCTGGAGGTCTGGCGTCGTCTCGGTGAAAAGTCTGATGGCAAACTTCTCTTTGCCGCCACCTTCGGCAATGTGCATGGAGTCTACAAGCCCGGCAATGTGCAACTTCGTCCCTCCATTCTGCGCGAAGGCCAGGAGGCCCTGCGCGAAAAGTTCGGCGAGAGTGCCCGCTTCTGGCTGGTTTTCCACGGGGGTTCCGGCTCGAGCCAGGAGGAGATTCACGAGACCATCGACTATGGCGTCGTGAAGATGAATGTGGACACCGACACGCAGTATGCCTTCACCCGCCCCATTGCCGACCATATGCTCAGCAACTACGATGCGGTTTTGAAAATTGAAGGCGAAGTGGGCAATAAGAAGTTCTATGACCCGCGCAGCTACCTGAAGAAGGCGGAGGATGCGATGGCCCTGCGCGTGATGGAGGCTGTGGATGACCTGAAGTCGGGCGGTACGACGCTCTTCACCTAGTCTCTTGCGAGATAGCCCCGGACATAATCGAGAATGCCTTCTTCCAGGCTGAAGAGGGTATTCTCGTAGCCGGCCCTGTGGAGCTTGCCCATGTCCGCCTCGGTGAAGTACTGGTATCGCTCGCGGATTTCCTCGGGCATCTCGATGAAGTCGATCAGCGGATCGCGTCCCATGGCGGCAAAGACGGCATGAGCCAGGTCCAGCCAGCTTCTTGATTTCCCGCTTCCGCAGTTGAAAAGCCCCCCGATTTCCGGGTGATCCAGAAAGAAGAGCGTCATGTCGACCGCGTCTTTCACATAGATGAAGTCCCGTTTCTGTTCCCCGTCGCCGTATTCGGGCCGGTAGGAGCGGAATAGCCCGAGACGGCCCTTCTCGAGAATCTGTCCGTGGGCCTTGTGCACCACGGAGCGCATCTCGCCCTTGTGATCCTCCCGGGGACCGTAGACATTGAAGTACTTGAGACCCACGATGCGGTCGAAGAGTCCTTCCCGCAGCGCGTGCAGGTCGAAGTCCTGTTTGCTTCGGCCGTAGGGGTTCAGGGGTTCGAGCCTCGGAACCAGGTCCAGATCATCGGAGAAGCCAAGAGAGCCGTCGCCATAGGTCGCGGCACTGGAGGCGTAGATGAAGCGGATGTTCTTCTCCAGACAAGCGTCGGCGAGTTCTTTCGTATAGAGAAAGTTGTTGTCCCGGAGGTAGTCCCGATCGGTCTCGGTCGTGGAACTGCAGGCTCCCATGTGCAGGATGGCCTCGGTGTCTTCGGCCAGTTCTCCCTGTCGGAGCAGATCACGGAAGCTGTCGAGATCCAGATACTGCTCGTAGTTCTGGACAGACAGATTGACGGCCTTGTCCCCGGGCTCGGACTGGTCGACGGCGATCAGGGGCCCCGCGCCCCTTTTGTCCAACTCCCGCATGAGGTTCGTGCCGATAAAGCCGGCGGCTCCCGTGACATAGATTCTACCCATAGCACCCCTTTTCGGGGCGCAGTCTATCGGGCCGGAGGGCGGGAGTCAATGAGGGGGCAGGAAGAAGGCCAGATACATTCTCAGAGGCACAACCTTCAGAATGCCCTTGCTATTCTGCAGTTTTCCCCCATTTTAGAAGGAAATCAGGAAATGCTTGAAATAACAGGCTCAATGCGGATTTCGCAGCAAGGAAGAACCGATTTGAATTTCCAGAC
This sequence comes from Candidatus Krumholzibacteriia bacterium, assembly GCA_030748535.1. NCBI lineage: Bacteria > Candidatus Krumholzibacteriota > Candidatus Krumholzibacteriia > Candidatus Krumholzibacteriia bacterium. Next base: position 751,255 of record JASMLU010000001.1, on the reverse strand, counting down.
CTTCGGGTTTCACCCGACCCTAGAGGCCACCATCAATGACATTGGATTTGTCGAAGCAACGCCCATCCAGGCCGATGGCATTCCCGCGATCCTTGAGGGTCGGGATCTTCTGGGCCTTGCCCAGACGGGTACCGGCAAGACAGCGGCTTTTCTGCTTCCCATCCTGCACAATCTGGAAAAACGGGGGGGCGGTACTGCCCGGGCCCTGATTGTTGCTCCCACGCGAGAACTTTGTGAGCAGATTCACCGGGCGGCACAGGAGTTCAGCACGGGTCTGAAGACCCGGAGCATGACGATATACGGGGGAGTGCCCTATCCTCCGCAGTTGAAGGGGCTGAAGGAGGGCGTGGAGATCATCGTGGCCACGCCGGGCCGCCTTCTTGATCACATTCAGAAAAGGAATCTGGATACTTCAAGTCTTGAAGTATTGGTCCTCGACGAAGCCGACCAGATGTTCGACATGGGCTTTTTGCCCGATATTCGCAAGATTCTCTCGAAACTGCCCCGGGAAAGGCAGAATCTCCTCTTCTCAGCGACCATGCCTCCGGGGATCCGGGGCCTGGCCGAGGAAATCCTCAATGACCCCGTTTCGGTGGAAATTGCTCATTCCCGACCCACGAACACCGTGTCCCATGCGCTCTATCCCGTGGGGGAACATCAGAAGAGCGAACTTCTGATGAAGCTCCTTCGCCAGACCGATGCCGAGTCCGTGCTGATCTTTGCAAAAACCCGTTCCGGCTGTGAGTTTTTGGGGAAAGAGCTGCAGAGAGCCGATTTTTCCGTGAAGAGTTTGCAGGGAGACCTGCCCCAGAAGAAGCGGCAACGGGTTCTCGACGGATTCCGGGAGGGGGAATTCCAGATTCTCGTGGCCACGGATATTGCCGCCCGTGGACTGGACATCAGCCGGGTTTCCCATGTGATCAACTTCGATTTCCCGCCGACGGTCGATGACTACACGCACCGGATCGGGAGAACCGGCCGGGCGGCGAGTACCGGCGATGCCTTTACCCTGGTGACCCATCAGGATGCCGGAAAGGTCCGGGCCATCGAGGAAGTGCTGGGCGAAGAGATCGAGGTTCGCCGTTTCGAGGACTTCCCCTACACGGGGCCCAACCCCTTCACAAGAAGCATTCCCGCTCCCCGGCGTCCCCGTCGACCCGGGCGTCGGCGGCTCTAGGGCTTCACATTGTGAAGTAACCAAAGAAAAACCCTCAAGTAATCCTTGACATCTTCCGATACCTCCTGAAGACTTCCGAAAGTGAAGTAAAAGGGACGGTCTGCTTCGGATATGAATGTCATGGAATTCGACGAAATCATTACCTCGCCCGCACGGCTGGCCATTCTATCGGCCCTGATCCGCGGGGAACCCCGGAGCTTTACCTCCCTCAAGAGGGAGACGGGCCTTGCCGACGGGAACCTGCATGTGCAGACCCGGAAGCTGGAGAAGGCCGGCTATCTGGAGATTCGCAAGGAGATGCGGGGGCGAAGAAGTCATACCCGTTTTTCCCTGACCGAGCGTGGGGGAGAGACCCTGAAGCTTCATGTTCGAAAGTTACAGTCCCTGCTGGCGATGGGAGAAGGCGTGACCCTGCCGGTTCTGGGCGGAGCACGCAAGGATGATTCCCAGGTCTGGTCCTGAGGAGAGCCATGAAGATAGCGATTGCGGCAGATCACGGAGGATTCGCCCTGAAGGAGGCCCTGAAGGCCCACCTTCGGGAAGCGGGTCACGAAGTCACGGATCACGGCACGACTTCTTCTTCGGAAGCGGTGGACTATCCCGTTTTTGCCCGGGCCGTTGCCGAAAGTCTGGCCTCCGGCGAAGTGGAGCGGGGAGTGGTGGTCGACGGAGCCGGAATCGGTTCTGCCATGGTGGCCAACAAGACAGTCGGTGTGCGGGCGGCGACGGTCTATGACCTTTCGAGCGCACGCAACTCCCGAGAACACAATGATGCGAATTGCCTCTGCCTTGGAGCCGGGCTGATCGGGGAAAGTCTGGCGCGGCAGATTCTGGATCTCTGGCTGGCAACGGATTGCAAGGAGGAGCGTCATCAAAGGCGCGTCTCCATGATTGAGGGTGAGAGATGGTGTGCGGCAAGTGCACCCACCGGCCGCGCCGGGGATAGCGATTCCCCGGTGTTGGCCGGCAGCGATTCTCTCTCGGAGTCGGATCTGGAGCGCATCGTGGATCGCCTGCAGCAGCTTCTTGCCCCCGGACTTTCCGTCTGTGATTCTCCCCCCTGTGTGGCCTCCAATCCGGAGGGGGCTCGCGCCTTTCGGGAGATGGGCGTGGGAAGTCTGAGCGCTGGGCTGGAGAAGACCGGCAGGATCCCGGAAGATCTCGCGAACATGATCGACCACACCCTGCTTCGTTCGGATGCAAGGGAAGAGGAAATCCGGGCGCTCTGCGAGGAAGCCCTGGAGCACAAGTTTCGTTCCGTCTGCGTAAATCCCGCCTGGATTTCCCTGGTTCGCTCGCAGTTGGAGAGAAGCACGGTAATTCCCTGTTCCGTGGTCGGGTTCCCCCTGGGAGCTTCCACACCAGAGATCAAGGCCCTGGAGGCGCGGCGCGCAATTCGGGACGGGGCAAAGGAAATCGACATGGTCCTCAATATCGGGGCATTGAAAAGCGGCGACGAAGCTCTCGTGCTTCGGGACATCCGCGCCGTGGTCGAGGCCTGTCGCGATGGAAGTGCCGTCTGCAAGGTGATCCTTGAGACCGCACTATTATCCAAGGATGAAATTCGGACGGCCTGCCTGCTCTCGCGCAAGGCCCGGGCGCACTTCGTAAAGACCAGCACGGGCTTCGGTCCCGGAGGGGCGACGAGTGAGGATGTTGCCCTGATGAGCAGCCTGGTGAGCGGGGCCGGCATGGAGGTCAAGGCCTCCGGGGGCATCCGCTCCTACTCCGATGCGAAACGGATGGTCGAGGCGGGCGCAAGCCGCATCGGCGCAAGCGCATCGGTGGCCATCGTGGAAGAAGCGATGGATTCCCTTACAGAGATGAGGAGATCGCATGCCTGATCTGAGAGCCTATTGTTTTCTCGACAGCCTCCAGCCCCAGTTTGCCAGCTTTCTGGCCACGGTGGCTCAGGGCTTTCTGCCGCGCACGGGACAGGCCAGTCTCTTCGTGGAAATCTCACCGGGAATCGAAATCAACCGGGTGACGGATCTCGCGCTCAAGAGCACCCGGGTCACTCCGGGCATGCAGATTGTCGAAAGGCTCTACGGAATGCTGGAGATTCATTCAGACAGCCAGGCCGATGTTCGTCAGGCAGGATCGGCGATTCTGGAAGGACTGGGGCTGGATGAAAACGACCGCATGAAGCCGAAGGTGCTTTCCAATCAGGTCGTCCGCAACATCGACGACCACCAGACCATGCTGATCAATCGCATGCGCCACGGCAACATGATCCTCGCCGGGCAGACCCTGTTCATTCTGGAGTGTGAGCCGGCGGCCTATGCAGCGCTGGCGGCCAACGAAGCGGAAAAGGCCGCCGAGATCAATGTCCTCGAAGTGAGAACCTTCGGCAGTTTCGGGAGGCTCTATCTCGGGGGAGAAGAGAAGGATATCGCTGTTGCGGCTCCGGCCGCATTGGCGGCAATTGAGGCCCTGGAGGGCCGCGTCAGGAAGAAGAGCAAGTAGTTTCTATCAAGGAGGAAAGAGAATGGCTGAAGCACTGGGTATGTTGGAATGTCGGAGCTTCCCTGCGATGGTGGAAGCGGCCGATGCCATGGTGAAGGCGGCCAGAGTGGAACTGGTCAGCTATGAGAAGACCGGTGGCGGCTACACGACGGCCGTTATCAGGGGCGATGTGGCCGCCGTCAAGGCTGCCTGCGATGCGGGTCAGACCGCTGCTGCTCGCGTGGGCGAGATTGTCGCCGTTCATATCATCCCGCGTCCGCACACCAATGTGGATCTGGTAATCCCTCTGGGACGCCAGGCCGAGCCTGCCAAGAAGTAGTATGAATCTGGCAAAAGTACTCGGCACGGTGGTCACCACGCAGAAAGAGTCCAGCCTGGAAGGACTGAAGTTCCTTCTTCTGGGCGCATTGGGTCCGGACGGCAAGGAGACGGGAGCCACGGTGGTTGCAGCCGATGCTGTGGGAGCCGGTCAGGGAGAAAAAGTTCTCTATGCCACCGGTTCCTCCGCGAGGCAGACCCGAATGACCGAGAATCGTCCCTGTGATGCGGTCATCATGGCCATCGTCGACAGCTGGGAAATCGGCGGCGAGGATGTCTACAAGAAGGGCGCAGAGGGCTAGGAGGCTCGCATGGAAGGACTGAGCGACCGGCAGGTGGATGCCATTGCCGGGAGGCTGGCTGCGCGTCTTCGCGGGGAAGTCTCCGGCAATGTTGCGGAGACAGGCGGGGACATCGCGCCGCAGTTTGGCGAAGGTATCTTCCCGGATGTGGACTCCGCAGTAGCTGCGGCCACGACAGCCTATCGCCACCTTGCAGATGCCAGTCTGGGTTTGCGCGAGAAGATGATCGTGGCCATTCGCGCGGCCATGGAGTCTTCCTCCGAGGATCTGGCTCGCCTGGCCCATGAAGAGACGGGACTCGGTCGCCTGGAGGACAAGGTTCAAAAGAACCTCCTGGTCACCCGCAAGACTCCCGGCACGGAAGTGCTTGTTGCGGGAGCGAAGACCGGCGACCGGGGGCTGACTCTTTTCGAGTATGCTCCCTATGGAGTGATTGGCTCAATTACGCCGACCACCAATCCCACGAGCACGATCATCTGCAACAGCATCGGGATGCTGGCCGCAGGCAACAGCGTGGTCTTCAATGTGCATCCCGGTGCGAAGAACTGCTCGATGGAAACGGTTCGCCGGATCAATCGGGCGATTCGTTCTGCGGGGGGGCCGGAGAGCCTGGTCACGACGGTTTCGGCGCCTACGATCGAGAGTGCCCAGGAGTTGATGCGTCATGCCGGGGTGCGGCTTCTGGTGGTCACCGGTGGTGCCGGCGTGGTGAAAGAAGCCATGCAAAGCGGCAAGCGGGCCATCTGTGCGGGGCCCGGAAATCCGCCGGTCGTGGTGGATGCAAGCGCGGATCTTGAGCAGGCTGGACGCGATATCGTGCTCGGGGCCTCTTTTGACAACAACATCATCTGCGTGGACGAAAAGGAAGTCTTCGTGGTTCGCGAGGCTGCCGAGGAGCTTCTTGCTTCCATGAAAGCACAGGGAGCCTATCTTCTCGACTCCGCAGAACTTCGAAGGCTCGAGAGAGTGATCTTCGAAAAGAGCCGGGGCCCCGGGAAGCCTGCGGTTGTGAAAAAGGAATGGATCGGCCAGAACGCAGGCGGGATTCTCTCCGAGATCGGCATCCGGGCCGGTTCCGACATTCGTCTGGCCGTGGCCGATGTGCCGCTCGATCATCCTCTGGTCTGGACGGAGCAAATGATGCCGGTGCTTCCGCTCGTCCGCACAGAGAGCGTGGATCGTGCGATCGACCTGGCCTGTGAGGCTGAACACGGTTTTGGCCACTCTGCCTCCATGCACTCGCGGGACATTGACGCACTTAGTCGCATGGCTCGCGTCATCAATGCGAGCATCTTTGTGAAAAACGCTCCGCTCTATGCCGGTCTCGGCCAGGGTGGCGAGGGCTACAGCAGTTTCACGATCGCCAGCCCGACGGGTGAGGGCCTGACTGGCCCGATCAGTTTCAGTCGCCTGCGCCGTTGCGTGATGGTTGACCACTTCAGGATTGTGTGATGCGCTATCCGGCACTGGCACTATTGGAATACGAAAGCATCGCCGATGGCATTGCCGCCGGCGATCGCATGGTCAAGCGTGCCCCGATTTCGCTTCTCAAATGCGGAACGGTTCATCCTGGCCGATACCTGATTATGCTCGGCGGCTCGGTGGCCAGCGTGGAGGAGTCCTTTCGGGAGGGGCAACTTGTGCAGGGACTGCTCGACGCTGTTTTTCTGCCCGATGTGGACGAACAGGTTCACGATGCCGCCCTGGGCGAGCGGCGTTCCCTGGAGTCTGAAGCTCTCGGCATCCTGGAAACCTCGTCTGCCCCTTCTCTGCTGGAGGCCACAGAAGCCGCCCGCAAGGGTTGCCGGGTGGACATTGCCGAAATCCGGCTTTCCGATGACCTCGGGGGAAAGGCCTTTGCTCTTCTCGACGCCAGCCTGCCGGAAGTGGCGTCAGCACTGGAACTGGCCGAAGCCCGGCTGGGAGAGAAGCTTCTCATGAAACAGCTCCTCCCCCGACTCGATGAAGACCTTCGCCGGATGCTTGACAAGGGAACGAGCTTCGCGGGATGTCCCCTGCATGAACCCGGAGGTGCGGAAAATGTTTCTGGGTAGGGTGATTGGCAGCCTTGTGCCCGCAGTGGTATACGAAGGACTCGAAGGTGTTCCCCTCCTCTGGGTGCAGCCTCTGGACAAACACGGAAGGGAAGAGGGCACGGCCTTTCTTTGTGCCGACGGCACTCGAATGGCAGGACACGGAGAAACCGTCTACTGGGAGGCCAGCCGGGAGGCGGCCCTTACCCTGGATCCCAGCTTTGTGCCTGTGGATCATGCTATTGTCGGGATTGTTGATGGTCGGCAGGTGGATGGAGAGGAAGCATGATTCTCGGCCGCGTTGCAGGGCGCATCTATTCGACCATTCATCACCCGGCCATGGAGAAGCATCGGCTTCTGATCATTGACCACCTTGATGCCAGGGGCGAGGCTACGGGCAAGTATCTCATTGCTCTCGATTCTGTGGGCGCAGGCGCGGGAGAGCAAGTACTCGTACTCGATGAAGGCAATGGCTCCCGGCAGATACTGGGCGACTCCACGGCACCGGTGCGTTCCCTGGTGGTGGGGATCGTTGACGAGTTGGATGCCGGATGAAGCGAGTCTTCCTTCTCCTTATCTTCCTTCTCCTTTCCTGTGCCAAGGAGCCGCCCTCTCCTTACAGACTCTATGTTCCCCAGTTCCGACTGCCTGATGGTCTCGGCAGGGTCTGGGTCTATTCGGTCCCCGATCTTCGTCCCCTGAAGAACATTCCCGCTGGCAATGTCTGCGCTCGACTGGCCGTCAGTCCCGATGGCAAGGAAGCCTGGGTCAGTTGTGAGGGAAGTCGGGATCTGTTGCTCATTGATTGCAGGAGCGATTCTGCACTGTCTCGCATCCCTGCGGGACGCACGGTTCAGGGCGGTGCCTTCTCCCCCGATGGCAAGCTGTTCGCAGTGAGCCACAGCGCGGTGGTGGCCTTTCAACTGAAGGAAGCCAAGGTCAGTCTCTATCGAGTGGAAGACCGGCAGCGTCTGGTCACGCTGGAGGTGGGCGAAGATCCCCGCAGTCTTGTATTCTCGCCCGATGGACTTCGCCTCTTTGTAGCAAACCTGGGAGAGAACACGATTTCGGTGATTGATGTCCCGGGCCGGGCCGTGGTCGAGGTGCACCCCACGGGTCCCGCACCCCATGACCTCAGTCTTGATCCCCTCGGAGGCGAACTCGCAGTGGCCTGTCTGGGGCTTCCCGGGGAAAGGGCCCGAAGGCAGGGCGAACTGGTCTTTCATCGCCTGGAGGATCTTTCCATCCTGCGGCGTTTTCCTGCGGGTCGGCACCCGAGCCGCGTGCACTATCTTCCCGATGCTAGCGGCTTTTGGCTGGGGGAAATGGGAGGCCCTGACAGTGCAGACGATCTCCTGAGCTTCTACCCGCGCGGGTCGGAGGAAGCAGCACGAACACTGTCGATCGGAAGGAATCCCCAGTTGGGTCAGATCAGTCCCGATGGACGGTGGATGGCGCTGACCGTAGCCGGCGGTTCGGAAGTGCTGGTATTGGACCTTGCCCTTGAAAAAGTGGTCGCTCGCCAGAAACTCCCCGACTCAGAGCAGAGCCGCTTTGCCGTAGATGCAGCCTTTGTCGGCAACTAACTCTTCAGTAGTGCGACTGACAATAAACGAAACGGCTCTTCCGGGTGACGGGCGAAGGCGATACTCTCAGCGACTCGTCTTCTTCACGCTGAGAATAGATCGGTCAGCTCTTGCTTCAGGGTCTCCAACCGCGTTGCGAAGGACTCGCGCTGCGACGCCACGATCTTGTCGGCAAGCGCGCGGTAGTGCTGCACGCCTCGCTGCAGATTGTCGCGGCACTCCGCGATGGTTTTGGCCAGGCGATCGGACGGATCCTCGCCCTGCCGGGCGATATCCTTGCGCAGCGATTCCAGATGCAGGGACAGTTCTTTGAGCAACATGTGCGGTCGCTTGTTACTGAGCGGCAAGTTCGCGCGTCCGTAGATGTGATCGACCATTCCGTCGAGCGAAGTCACCTCATTGAAGTAGGCGGTATTGGGACCGCAGCAGACGGCCGTGGTCGCGGCGGGATCGATGTCCGTGGGACCCGTGGCGCCGCCGGCCAGATCGTGGCAGATGCAGGCCTTGGCTAATACGGAATTTTGGGCCTGCCGCTTTTCAGCGGGCCCTAGTGTCGAGGCGGCGATCTCCTCCAGCTTGCGTCGCTGAAATGCGCGGCTGGCGGTGCAGGCGGGCGTGGTGGTGAACTCGGAGTTGGACATCAAGTAGCCTTTGGGACACCGGCTGCCCGGCTTGCCGTCGGCGATACGCTTGCGGCGGTTCTCTTCGCTGGCCGAACTTCGCAGCGACCAGAACGGAACGCCCAGAGGCGAGGCGGCGCTGAGTTCGATATCGTCTTCGCCGGCGGCCGGGAGCTGAGCAAGGCTCTCGCTATCGATGTTGACGACTTCGGGCACGAAGAGAAAGGCGCTGCCCCAGCCCGTACCATCCACATTGTAATGATCGCGCAGAAGTGCGTCCTCCTGGGCACTGCCGATGCCGCCCTGCGCGGTGACGCGAACAGGAGCGGGCTCACCCGACGGCTCGCTGCGTCCCATTGCGTCCAGCGCCTGCCGACGAATCTTGCGCAGGTTCTGGACCAGATTGTCCTTCTCCCGCTTGAAATCATCGAGGATGAGCGCCATGAGCTGGCCCTTGCCGCCGAAGGCATGGCCGCCGCAGTTGAGTCCCGACTCCACGCGAAACTCCGAAACATGCAGGCCCAGCTTGGCCAGCAGCTTGCCCTGTAGTGCGGCCGAACGGTAGTCGCTCACTTTCAGCACGATACGCTTTCGCAGATCCCCATGTTTGTCGGGGAACATGTCGGCGAACTCGGCCATGTAGGAGAAGAGTCGGCGGTTCATGCCCGCCGACAGCACCACCGAGGCATCGACGCGGCTGTTCATGAATCCGCGCAGGGCGCTCAGGGCGTCGGAGCATCGCTCGGGAAATTTCTGACCGCTGCTGTCTTGGTCGCGGTCGAGCTTGGTCATGATGTTGATGTCGATGGGGCCCGGCTTGACGAACTTGCGCAAGCTATCCTGGAGCTGCCTGCGAAGCGTGGGGTCGGCGGTGGCCTGCATGCGCTCATAGAGCTCGCGAAGGGGCGAGGGCGGCAGGAGTTCGAAGTAACGGACAATTTCGCTGCCGGCCTCGAAGACGGCACCGCGCACTCGTTCGATTTGGCGATGCACGATGGTATAGAGCAGGTCGAGGTAAGCGGTGATGCGGCGGGCGCGGGCGTCGTCATCGTGGTCCTCGATGGGATCGTAGGGCTCGCCGTGCTCCATGCAGATTTTCAGGCGCATCTGCTCGATGAGGACGTCGTCCACCAGCGACACCACTGAGGCGATGCCGAAGCGGGCCACCTTCAAGGGCGTGTCGATAGTGAACCCGGTGCCCATGACGGGGATGTGAAAACTGTGCACGGGGGCCTGCGATACGTGATCCATACTTACTCCGGTCTCGGGAGTGCTCTGGTCGGTGCGGAGCGCCTAGCAGAGGGGTGGAGTGACATCCACAATCTATGACAGGAGCATTCAAAGAGCCAGCCTTCATATCTTGATCTCAATGAAAACCCGGCGTCGGAAGTCCAATCGATCAGGATTCCAATCCGATGCCCCGCCTTTCGCAGATCTTCAGAGCGATTCGCAAGGCCATGATCGTCACGGGCAAGATGTCTATCTGTGAACCGAGATCGTGGGTTTCACATTTATGAGTTCAATACAGGACTTGGCAAGTCTGTCTGAATTCTGCAATAATTTCGTTAGTCCTTCCGGGTTTTTCGTGCCAGCAACTGATGGCTACCTAATAGTGGAATGGCATTTCGGGGACAGGAAGCCCCCTGCCTTCCGGGGTCTACTTTGCAAGTTTCGAGGGGGGAGAGAGATTTCCCCTGTCCCTCAAGATAGTCCTGATTCGATGAGGAGGGGTAAGCAAGGGAAATGCGCGGTTTTTTCCATTCTGATTTTCATTCTTATCATTTCCTTGCCCTCGGCAGCGGAAATGCGCACCCTCTTTTATCACGAATTTGGTGACACTGACAACTCCTTTTGAGATGTCAATTACGGAAATGACGCGTGGGGAAGGTCTCGAATTACTTCAGTGGGCCTATGAGCAGGGGTATGTGGATGTCAATTGGGATGATGAGAATCCTTACGAACGTAAGATAATCGACAATCTTGGGACTGAAAACGAAGTTCTTTTATATCTATTCAGCAATGACTTTGAATTCAGCGATGGTGTGTTTAGCACTGTCTACGCCAACCGTCCCCTTCGCGGAGTTACCTGGTACGGTGCCGCTTCGATCTGTAACTGGATGAGCCTGAAGCAGGGTATACCCGCAGCCTACGACCACAACACCTGGCTATGTAACGGCAATGACCCTTACAATGCCGAAGGATTTCGACTGCCTACGGAGGCGGAATGGGAGTATGCCTGTCGAGCAGGAACAGATACGTACTTCGCCAATGGCAATGGCGACTACCAAATCCACTGTGGGAACCTCGTTTTTGATGAAATCGGATGGGGGCCTTGCACCTATGATGACAGTGTTGAGGTGGCAAAGCTGATTCCCAATGCCTGGGGCTTGTATGATATGCATGGGCTACTCTGGGAATGGTGCAATGACATCTATGCCGAGTATCCAGACAGTGCTGTTACCGATCCTGTGGGACCTGAATCGGGTTGGTTCTATGTGAAAAGGGGGGGGAGCTTTAGCTTTACCCCTCTCTTTTGCCGTTCAGCGAACCGCTCAAGGTACAGGCCAGATCGTTCTGTGGCCGGTGTCCGTTATGTGAGGTCCTTGCAGTAGCCTCTATGCAGAAGTGGCTTGAGCTGGGCAACTAGCCCTTCAGCAGGAATCCCAGACTTTCGAATAATCGTGCCTCCAGTTTCTCTTCCTTGCCGGAGAAAAAGTGGTCGGCATCCCCGATCCAGTGCAGCTCCTTGGGCTCAGGGAGCTTTGCATACTCCTCCCGAAGAAGTTCCGGGTCGCAGAATTCATCCCGGTCTCCGTGGACGAAGAGGCGCGGTTTCCTGCAATCCTGAAGATAGTCGGTGGGGCCCCAGCCGACAGGAGTGCCCAGAGAGAGTATTCCCCGGACGCGCTCATCTTCCACTCCGATCTTCAGGGCCAGCCAGGCTCCGAAACTGAAGCCGGCCAGGATGAGCGGGAGATCGGGGCACTTTTCTCCCAGATAATCGAGAGCCAGAGCCACATCCCTGCTTTCCCCGATCCCGTCTGCGTACTCTCCTTCGCTGAGCCCCACGCCCCGAAAGTTCAGGCGAAGCGTAGCCAGACCATGGGATCGCAGTGCATTGCGACAGGCCACCACTACCTTGTTGTGAAGTGAGCCCCCGTAAAGGGGATGAGGGTGGAGGACCAGGGCGGCCGCAGAAGCTGACTCTTCACCGCTCCAGTAGGTCTCCAGACGCCCTGCTTCACCATCGAGAAAGAGATGTTTTTCGCCCATTTTGCTCCCTGATACCAGACAAGAAGTCGACTTTTCCCGGCCCGTCAAGTGCCTCTCCGGAAAGCGCTTTCCGGGAAAACGCTCCTTACCCCAAGCCTTGTGAAAAGACTTGCACAGTCACCCATCCTTGACTAGCCTGTCCTGAATGTTTGGAGGAACTCTTCCTCAATTCCGACAGAAACACGGGAGAGGGCGATGCTCACGCAGTATGCCAGCGTTTTGGTCTTCATTCTCTTTTCCTTCCTGTTCGTGTTCGGCATTTTGATTCTGTCGAAGGTGCTGGCACCGGCCCGCGGCAAGAGCGCGGCAAAACTCCAAACCTATGAGTGTGGCGAGCCTCCGGTAGGGCAGTCCTGGCTCCAGTTCAACCACCGCTTCTACCTGATCGCCATCGCCTTTCTCATCTTTGATGTGGAAGTCGCTTTCATGTTTCCTGTGGCCCGGGTGCTGAAGAGCTACATCTCCTGGGGGCAGGGATGGTTCGCACTGGCGGAGATTCTCGTCTTCGTCTTCATCCTTTTCCTCGGACTCATCTACATATGGCGGAAGGGCGATCTGGACTGGGTGAAAGATCTCCAGCTCGCTCGGGATGAAACGATTTTCCTGCGTTCAAAACCGGAAGAATAATCCAGGAGCTGATTCATGACCGAGAGAGAAATCCCCACCCTGGTCGACACTTTGCCCGATGCGGCGATCTTTACTTCCGTGGACAAGGTCATGAACCTGGCACGAGGTAATTCGGTCTGGTATCTGCTGAGCGCCCTTGCCTGCTGCGGCATCGAGATGATGCAGGCCGGCGGGCCGCGCACGGACATGGATCGCATGGGCTCCGTATTCAGGGCCACACCCCGGCAGAGCGATCTTCTGATCGTCGCCGGCACCCTGACTTACAAAATGGCTGAGCGCCTGGTTCTTTTATATGAGCAGATGGCAGAGCCACGCTATGTGATCTCCATGGGCAGTTGCGCAAACTGCGGCGGGCTCTTCAATACGGGCTACTCCGTGGTCAAGGGAGTGGATGCCATTCTGCCGGTCGATGTCTACATCCCCGGCTGTCCGCCGCGCCCGGAGGCACTCTACGATGGCATTGTCCAGTTGCAGAAGATCATCAAGTCCGAGCCTTACCTCGTGAAGAAGGAGGCCCATGCAAATCGTGTTTGATCGCCTGAAAGACAGCTTTGGCGATGATGGCTTCCAGGTCCTTGAGGCAATCCAGCCGACCCTCCTTTTGCCGAAGGAGAAGTTCCTGGAAATCGCCCGCTTCCTTCGTGACGACGAGAATCTTCGTTTCGAGACCCTTGTCAGTCAGACCGCCAGCGACTGGCCTGAAGAGGAGAAGCTTCGGGCCACCTGCCATCTCTATTCCTACAAGCTTGCGGGAATCCTGGTTCTTCACTGCGACCTTCCGCGGGAGGAGCCGGTGATCGACAGTCTGGTGGAAGTCTGGCCCGGCGCCGAATGGCTGGAGCGCGAGGTATGGGACCTGTTTGGAATTCGCTTCGAGGGCCATCCGGATCTGCGACGCATCATGCTTCCGGAGGACTGGGAGGGGCATCCCCTTCGCAAGGATTTTGAGGAAAAGGAATCCTACAAAGGCATCCCGACCCAGAGGGAAAGGGAGTGGCTGTCATGGCAGAAGTGACGACCGACCTGATGACCCTGAACATGGGGCCACAGCATCCCAGCACGCACGGGGTGATCCGCTTCGTCCTTCAGACAGACGGAGAGGTGATCCATCGTTGTGTTCCCGATGTGGGCTACCTGCACCGGAGCATCGAGAAGATCGCAGAGAGTCTGGAGTATTACCAGTTCATGCCCTTCACCGACCGGGTGGACTATGTGGCTTCGATCAATTCGAATCTGGGCTGGGCCGTGGCGGTAGAAAGACTGGGCGAACTGGAAGTTCCCGAGCGTGGCGAACTGCTTCGCATCATCAGTGCAGAGCTGGTCAGAATCGGCAGTCACCTGGTGGCCGTGGGAACCAATGGCATGGATGTCGGTGCCGTAACTCCCTTCCTGCACGGTCTGCGGGAGCGGGAAATCACGAATGATCTCATTGAAGAACTCTGTGGCGCCCGGCTGACCCACAACTACATCCGCATCGGGGGGGTCGCCTTTGATGCTCCGAAGGGCTGGACGGACAAGCTTCTCGCATTCCTCGATAACTTCGAGCCGGCTCTCGACGAGTTTGATCGCCTTCTGAGCTTCAACAAGATCTTCCGCGAGCGACTTGCCAATGTTGCTGTAGTAACTCCCGAAGATGCAAAAGCCTTCGGGCTGGTCGGCCCGAACCTTCGGGGGAGCGGCATTTGCTGGGATACTCGCAAGGATGATCCCTACGGTCTTTACCCGGAGATGGATTTTGAAGTGCCTGTGGGCGAGGGTCTCATGGGAACGCTGGGCGACTGCTGGGATCGCTATTGGGTCCGCATTCTGGAGATGCGCCAGAGTGTCCGCCTTATTCGACAGGCTGTCGATCGACTGCCCGCTTCCGGCGAAGAGTACTGGATTCAGAAGAAGGTACTCAAGCTTCCCGCAGGCGAAATCTATGCGCGAACCGAAAGCGCTCGAGGAGAGATGGGCTACTACCTGATCTCCGATGGCGGCAAGATCCCCAAGAGGGTGAAAATCCGGACGGGGAGTTTTTCCGCCATGAGTATCATTGAGAAACTGGCAAAGGGTGTGATGATCGCCGACCTGGTCGCCATCATCGCGAGCCTTGATGTCGTCGCACCCGAGATCGATCGCTAGGGGGGAAAGTGGATCTCAGTACCTTGATCGCAGGACAACCGGTCTTTCTGCAGTTTCTCTTCATGCTGCTCTTTGCCCTTGTGCTGATTCTCTGTTTTGCGGCACCCGTGGCGGGGCTGCTGACCTATGCAGAGAGGCGCGTTGCCGGCAAGATCCAGAATCGTTTCGGGCCGAACCGGGTGGGGCCGCAGGGCATTCTTCAGTTTGTGGCCGATGGAGTGAAGCTCATCCTGAAAGAGGACACCATTCCCGGTGCTGCCGACCGCCCGCTCTTCCGAATGGCGCCCTATCTGGTTGCTACGGGAACCTTCCTGACTCTCGCCGTCATCCCTTTCGGGCAGCGACTTGTCGTCAGTGACCTGAACATCGGGGTGGTCTACCTGGCCGCCGTCACCACACTGGTCGTGGTTGGCATCCTGATGAGTGGCTGGGCGAGCAACAACAAGTGGAGCCTGCTCGGAGGAATTCGAAGCGCGGCACAGGTCGTGAGCTACGAAATCCCTACGGGATTGAGCCTTCTCACCATCGTGCTTCTGGCGGGCAGCCTCAGTGTCTCGGAAATCGTGAGGAGCCAGGCCGGGGGCCTCGGGATCTTTCGCTGGTACCTGTTCCACAATCCTTTCAGCTTCATGAGCTTCTTTGTTTTCTTTCTGAGTGCCCTTGCAGAGAACAACCGTATTCCCTTCGACATCCCCGAGGCCGAAAGCGAACTGGTCAGCGGATACAACACGGAATACTCGGGGATTCGTTTCGGGATGTTCTTTGTCGCTGAGTTTGCCACGGTCTGGATTGTTGCCGGAATCACGACGGCACTCTTTCTCGGAGGATGGAACTTCCCCGGCGTGCCGGTGGATCCCTCCAGCTTTGCCGGCGCTGCTTTCGGCACCCTTGTCTTTCTGTTCAAGAGCTTTGCCCTGGTACTCCTGATCCTTCAGTTGCGCTGGACCCTTCCGAGAGTTCGAGTGGATCAGTTGATGGCGATCTGCTGGAAGTACCTGGTGCCCATTGCCTTCTTCAATCTCGTGATGACTGCGATCTGGCTGGTTCTTTTTCGTGGAAAAGGAATCTATGACCTGATCGTCGGCCTGTTCGGAGGTGCCTGAGATGTCAGCGCTTGCTCGCTACTTTTCCAACATCAGGGATTCCGTCTCGACCACAGTTGAAGGACTAAAGGTCACGACCCGACACCTCTGGACGGTGAAGCCCACGACGGTTCTCTATCCCGAGGTGGATGTGGAAGCCAGTCTTCCCGAGCGTTACCGCGGCTTTCTCGTCAATGAGGTCGAGATCTGCACGGGATGTCAACTCTGTGCCCGGGCCTGTCCGATTGATGTCATTTACATCGAACTGGAGAAGAACGAGGAAACAAAGGAGCGTTTCCTGACCCGCTACGATATTGATCTGGGCAGGTGCATGTACTGCGGTCTCTGTGTGGAACCCTGCCCGACGGGGTCGATTCACTTCACCCCGCAGTTCGAAGGTGCCAGGCACAACCTGGGAGACCTGTACCGACGCTTCATCGACGAGCCGCTCCCCGTGTACAAGAATCCGAAAAAGCCCAAGCCTGTGGCAGAAGAGTCGAAGGGAGAGGAATCATGAGTGTCTTCACTCTGGTCTTTTATATCCTCGCGCTCATCACCCTGCTCTCGGCATGGGTAGTGGCCACGAGCCGCAATATCGTTCATTCCGGTTTTGCCCTGATCTTCGCCTTTCTCGGAGTGGCCGGTCTCTACATTCAACTTTCCATGGACTATCTGGCGGCCATGCAGGTTCTGGTCTATGCCGGCGGCATTACGGTGCTCATCCTTTTTGCCGTCATGCTGACCCGCGGGATCGAGGAGCCGGAAAAGAGCAGCCCGGTGATGAATCGCCCGGCTTCGGCTTTGGCGGCCACCGGCGTTCTGGCACTGGTTCTTTTCCTCATCTTTAATTCGGACTGGAACTTGCGCGCTCCGCAGGTTCTCGCGCCAGGGGAAGGCATCTCGGCCCTTCTGGGTTATGAGCTTCTCGGCAAGTATCTCCTGCCTTTTGAAATCGCGTCCGTGCTTCTGCTGGCCGCGCTGATTGGAGCCGTGATGATCGCAAGACGGGAAATCCGGGACGAGGAGGAAGCCTCATGATTGGACTGACTCACTTTCTCGTCGTTTCTGCCGGGCTTTTCGCCCTGGGAATCTATACCGTGATGAGCCGTCGCAATGCGATCGCGATTCTCATGGGAGTGGAACTGATCCTGAATTCCGCCGCACTGAACTTCGCCGCCTTCAACCGTTTTACGGACGGGGGAATCGAAGGCGGCATGTTCTCGATATTCGTCATCGTGATTGCGGCTGCGGAAGCCGCTGTTGCCATGGCCATTGTCTTGGCAATTTACCAGAATCTCCGGAGCATCGGCGCCGACGAGATGGATAGCCTGCAGAGATAGGGGAGAGCCTGCATGGAACATAGCTGGATCGGCTGGATCATATTCCTGCCTCTTCTGGGATTCGTCTTCAACATCTTCCTCGGGAAGAAGGTGTCGAACACCCTTTCCCACCTGGTGGGCGTAGGAGCTGTTTTCGGGAGCTTTCTGCTTTCGCTGACGGCCTTTCGACTTCTGCGAATGCCTGGTTCCGAAGACTCTCTCACCCAGGAACTCTGGACCTGGATCCGTGTGGGCAGCGGCACCCTTCCCACTCTGGATCTCTCGGTGGCCCTGACGGTCGACCATCTCAGTGCCGTGATGCTGCTGGTTGTTACCGGTGTCGGAACCCTGATTCATGTCTATTCGATCGGCTATATGAAAGGGGACCCGGGCTACGGACGCTTCTTTTCCTACCTGAATCTTTTCAGCTTCTCCATGCTTCTGCTGGTTCTCGCAGACAACATGCTTCTGATGTTCGTCGGTTGGGAAGGAGTGGGACTCTGTAGTTATCTGCTCATCGGATTCTGGTTCAAGCACCTTCCCAATACGACGGCCGGCAACAAGGCCTTCATTGTGAACCGGATCGGTGACTTTGCCTTTGTCATCGGCTTGATGTTGCTCTTCTGGGGACTGCATCGCGCAGGTCATGCGAGCCTTCGCTTCAGTGACATCAATCTCTATGCAAGCTCTCTGGCGGGTGACCGGGTTCTCGGTCTTCCCCTGCTGGATGCCATCGGCATCTTCTTCTTCATCGGTGCAACAGGAAAGAGTGCGCAGATTCCGCTCTTTGTCTGGTTGCCCGATGCCATGGCCGGTCCGACTCCGGTGAGTGCCCTGATTCACGCAGCCACGATGGTAACGGCAGGCGTTTACATGATTGGACGCCTGAACGGACTTTACTCCCTTGCTCCCATCGCCCTTGCGACGGTGGCGACGGTGGGCGCCCTGACCGCAGTCTTCAGCGCAAGCATCGGACTGGTTCAAAACGACATCAAGAAGGTGCTCGCCTACTCCACTGTCAGCCAACTCGGCTACATGATGCTGGCCATGGGAGTGGCCGCCTACAGCGCGGGGATTTTCCATCTGGTGACCCATGCCTTCTTCAAGGCCTGTCTCTTTCTCGGTTCGGGAAGCGTGATTCTCGCCATGCACCATGAGCAGGACATTCGCAAGATGGGTGGACTGGCAAAGAAGATGCCCTGGACCTATGGCACCTTCCTGGTCTCGACGATTGCCATTGCGGGCATTCCTCCATTCTCCGGTTTCTTCAGCAAGGATGAAATCCTCTGGAAGACCTGGGAAAGCGGCCACCACTTTCTCTGGTTCCTTGGAATGCTGGGCGCACTGATGACTGCCTTCTACATGTTCCGTCTTGTGGCCCTGACCTTCTTCGGGGAAAACCGTGCGGACGAGCACACTCGCGAACACCTCAAGGAACAGCCCGCTGTGGTGGTGGGTCCTTTGGTGGTTCTCGCCTTCCTCGCCGCAATCGCAGGTTTCTGGGGCGTGCCCCATGCGCTTGGCGGCTCGAACCAGTTCCAGCAGTGGCTCGAGCCCGTGATGAGCAGCCCTCATGCAAGCTGGCAGGCGCCTTCCCTGACACCTCCTGCGCTGGCTTCTGAAACCGAACATGTGCAGCTGCATCGCCATGAAGAGGATGAGTCTCCCGCCGAAGTGCATGAAGAATCTTACGGCCACGAGGAACACAGTGAGGAATCTCACGGCGAACACCATGCGGTCGATCCGATGGAATATGTGCTGATGGCAATTTCCGTTCTGCTCGCGGCACTGAGCGGGGGAGCGGCTCTCTGGATTTATACGAAGCGTCCGGACCTGCCTGGCAAATGGGCGGAGAAATACTCGAAGCTCTACCAGCTTCTTCTGGGCAAGTACTTCATCGACGAGATCTACGATGCGGCCATCGTGAAAAACCTCTTCCGGCTGATGTACCGACTGGCCCGCTTCGATCTCCTGGTCATTGACGGGATCGTCAACGGTGCGGCGCATGTGACGCGCTGGACGGCGATTTTCAGCGGATGGTTTGATAACACCTTTGTGGATGGCATGGTCAATGGAACGGCCTCCACTGCGCGCTGGGCAGGCAGTCATTTGAGAAAACTGCAGACCGGGCGCATCCAGTCTTATGTCTACGCCGTGGCTACGGGGGTCGTGATCCTTGCAGTTCTCGGCCTGATCGTTGGTTTTCCGAGGTAGTGAAGAGGGGCTCGTCCCCGGGAGGTATGCGAGATAATGCCAGGACACGTACTCAGCTGGATCACTTTCTTCCCCCTGATCGGTGCGGCAGTTCTCCTGCTGATTCCCTCAGGGAAGGATCGCTGGATCAAGGGAGTCGCCACTGCGGCCACCCTGCTTCCACTCTGGTGGGCGGTGAAACTCTTCCAGCGTTTTGATCGGGTCTTTGACGGGAAACATCTGGAGCAGTTCCAGTTTACCGAGGGACCCTATCTCTGGATCAAGAGCTTCAACATCAGCTACTTCATGGGAGTCGACGGAATCAGCATTTCCATGGTTCTGCTGACCACTCTCGTGGGGGCCGTTGCGGTGGTTGCGAGCTTTGGCATCCAGAAACAGCTCAAAGCTTACTTCGCGCTTTTCCTTTTGCTGGAAACGGGCATGCTCGGGGTCTTTTGCTCCCTGGACTTCTTCCTCTTCTATGTCTTCTGGGAAGTGATGCTTCTGCCGATGTACTTCCTCATTGGCATCTGGGGCGGACCGAGGAAGATTTATGCGGCGATCAAGTTCTTCCTCTACACGCTCTTTGGGAGCGTCTTCATGTTGCTGGCCATGCTCTTCCTCTACTACCAGGCGGGCAAGACCTTCAACATGGTAGAAATCATGCAAGCGAGTAAGGGGCTGGCCATCGGAGTCCAGACCCTGCTCTGGTTCGCGCTCTACATCGGATTTGCGATCAAGGTTCCGGCCTTCCCCTTCCACACCTGGCTTCCCGACGCGCATGTGGAAGCGCCGACGGCCATTTCCGTGATCCTTGCCGGTGTTCTGCTGAAGATGGGAACCTACGGTCTTCTCAGAATCAACTTCACGATGTTGCCGGAGGCGACCTACAAGTTCGCCTGGTTCCTCGCACTCATCGGAACGATCAACATCATCTATGGTGCGCTCTGTGCCATGGCGCAGAAGGACCTGAAGAAGCTGGTCGCCTACTCTTCCATCAGCCACATGGGCTTTGTGATGCTGGGTATGGCTTCGCTTACTCCGCAGGGAATCAACGGAGCCGTCCTGCAGATGTTCAACCACGGCACGATTACCTCGATGCTCTTCCTTCTGGTTGGCGTGGTCTATGACCGTGCCCACCATCGTGAAATCGAGGGCTTCGGCGGGCTGGCCAACCGGGTTCCGGCCTTTACCGGCTTCACGGCCCTGGCCTTCTTTGCCAGCCTGGGGCTTCCGGGACTGAGCGGCTTTATCGGAGAGATTCTCTGCTTCATGGGAGGATTCAAGACCTTCCCCATCTACACCGCGATCAGTGTTTCGGGTGTGGTGCTCGGAGCGGCCTACCTGCTCTGGACTTTCCAGCGGGTCTTCCTGGGTGAACTGAACACGAAGTATGAAACTCTGACGGATATGAATGTTCGCGAATGGGTGACTCTGGTTCCCCTGGCAGTGATCGTGATTGTGCTGGGCGTCTGGCCCATGCCGCTTCTGGACCTGATCCAGGACACGCTGAACTTCCTGGTGACTCATGTGACCCCTGCGACAGCAATCGCCGGATTCTAGGGAGGATGCCTTGGCACTGGAAAACCTGAGCAGTCTTCGCCATTTCGGTCCCGAGCTTTGGCTCACGGCCTCCATTCTTGCCGCTTTTGTCGGGAGCATGGTGCGCCGTCTGACCTGGCTCTGGATTCCCTTCCTGGCTTTGGCCCTCTACTCCGCCTTTACGGGGCTTTCTTCGGAAGCGACCTATCTCTTCAAGGGAATGTTGGCTCTGGACGGAATGACGGGGATCTTTCGCCTCTTCTTTCTTCTGGTGGCCTTGCTGACCTTCATCTTGGCCGCAAAGAGCCGGGAACTTGCAGCAGTCGCTCGCCCGGAGTTCCGCGGACTTCTGCTATCTGTGGTTCTGGGCATGATGCTCATGGCCTCGGCCACGAATCTCCTGATGGCCTATCTTGCCATGGAAATGGTCTCCATCCTTTCCTACGCTCTGGCTGCAAGCCTGAAGGGGAATCGCCGCAGCCATGAGGCGGGGCTGAAGTATGTCATCTTCGGGGGAGTGGCCTCCGGGGTGATGCTCTTCGGATTATCAATTCTCTACGGACTGACCGGGAGTCTGGATTTCGCCGCCATCGGACATGCCCTTGCGGGTGGGGGAGCGAACCCCTTGCCTCTCTTCTTTGCGATGGTACTTATCCTTGCGGGCCTTGGGTTCAAGATCGCCGCGGTTCCCTTCCACATGTGGTGTCCCGATGTTTACGAGGGAGCACCGATTTCGGTGACGGCATTTCTTTCCGTGGGACCGAAGGCTGCCGGCTTTGCGCTCTTGCTGCGTCTTTTCGGGGGAGCGATCTTTGATGGAGGCGTTTCTCCGATCTGGCCCGGCCTGATTGCCCTGCTATCGGTGGCCACGATGACACTCGGCAACTTGAGCGCCCTTTGGCAGAACAATCTCAAGCGACTGATGGCCTACAGCTCCATCGCACACGCAGGCTACCTTCTGATGGGAGTTGTTCTCCTCAATACCCAGGCCATGACGGCCATCGTGTTTTATCTCTTCGCCTATCTCCTGATGAACTTCGGCGCCTTCCTGGTGATTGCCGCCATCGCGAATGAAAACGGGAGCGAGGAGATTGATGGAGTGCGGGGATTGTGGAAGCGTCATCCCTTCCTTGCGGTCAGCATGGCGATTTTCCTTTTCAGCCTGACCGGACTTCCGCCCACCTTCGGCTTTGTCGGGAAGCTCTATCTCTTCGCGGCCCTGATTGAAAGCGGATGGTTCTGGCTGGCTGTCGTCGGGCTTCTCAACTCGGTGATTTCTCTTGCCTACTATGTGAGGATCGCCAAGGCCATGCTCATCGACGAGGGTGAAGAGGAAGTTGCAAAGGAGAAGCTGCCCCTGCTGACCGGGATCAGCCTCGGAGTACTGGCCGCACTGACCCTGATTCTGGGGGTCTACTGGGAGCCGCTCCGGGTCTTTGCCGAGAAGACCTTTGTGATTCTCTAGGCCCGGGTTTCATCCTTCAGGCGCGCAATGTGCCCCTTGCCCATGCCCCGCACGGTGCAACCGAGACGCAGGTATGCGCGGATCGCATCATCGTCGAGCATGTTGAAGGCATCGACCATGAGCGGGGGGCTTCCCACCCGATCCACGAGCCAGGAAGCTTCGATGGCATGATACTCTTCATGCCTTGCCGCAAGAATGACCACATCCACCCCTTCGAGAGCGGAAGCAAGATCCTTGGAAACTCTCAAGTCCACGAGCTTTTCCTGATTCCTGAAAAAGCGTCCCCAGCTTTGCCCGGGGGAGGGATAGCTGTCCTGCTTTTCGAATTCCCACCAGTGGTCTACATAGGGGTCGTGGACGCCGACTTCTGCTCCCATTTCCGTGAGCTTGCGAACGACCAGTTCGCTGCCGCTGTAGCGGGTGTCGCCCACATCCTCGCGATAGGAGGCTCCGAGGACGAGAACCCTGGCCGAGTCCATGGCTTTTCCGTGTTCCCCGAGCCCGTCTTCCACGAGATCTGCGACATGCAGGGCGCGGGTGTCATTGATGTCGATGGCTTCGGGAGTGATCCGAAAAATGTCGTCATCAAAGCCGAGAATGTTCTGGTAGGCCCACATGCCCAGCCCTCCATCCTTGGGCAGGCAGTAACCGCCAATGCCCGGGCCGGGAAAGAGCATGTTGCTGTGAGTGGGACGCACCTTGATCGCCTCGATGACCTTGGCAAGATCCACTCCATTGCGTTCTGCAAAGAGACTCCACTCGTCCATGAAGGCCAGAATCGTAGCTCGGTAGCTGTTCTCCACGATCTTGCAGGTTTCACTTTCGATGGGGCGATCCAGTACGGTGAGAGGATAGTCTTCGGTGTTGAGAACCTCTCGCAGGAACTTCTCAACGCGGCGACGGCTTTCCGCATTTACGCCACTGCATACCCGCCAGAAGTCCCGGATGGAGCGAACATACTCCCTGCCCGGCATCACGCGCTCATAGGAGTGGGCCAAGAGAGGCTCCGACTCGATTCCACGCTTTCGAAAATCCTCTTGTAAGAGCGGAAGCGCAACGAGTTCCGTGGTTCCCGGGGCGACGGTGGTTTCGATCAGCACCAGACATTCGGCCGGGATGTTCTCACCGATGGTTCCCATACTGGCTTCCAGAGCTTCCATCGCAACGCGTCCCGTGCGAAGATTCCCCAGGTCGGCCTTGAGATAGTCACACTGGACATCGACGACCACGACATCGGCCAGGGAGAGAACCCGGGCATCGTAGGTGGCCGAGAGAGTTTTCTTTTCCCTGACACAGCGGTGGATCAGGGGCTCCACTTCCGGATCCTCACTGGTGACCGGCGCGACCCCGCGATTGAGCATGGGGATCTTCCAGAAGCTGCGTTCGCTGGGCCTTTGCATGCCAATGACATACTTGGCGGGGTTCCCTTCGGCGTCGCTGGAATCTGCCACCACTCCGGCCATGACAGCTCCTACGAAGCCGACTCCCATGACCACGACAATCTCCTTGCCCTCTTCCCGTTTGGCGGCGGCAAGAGACTGGAGTCGCTTCCATTCTTCTTCGTAATCGGCCGGCATCGGCAGGGGAAAACTCTCCCCTTCCGGGTTTACGGAAACCCTGACTTCCTCACTCATCATTCCCTCCCGCTTAGTCCTCGATGGCGACGATATGCTGCGGATTGATTTGCACCCGGTCGCTGAGTTCCTGTTCCACGACGATCCAGCCGTCTTCCTGAATCTCGACGATCTTGCCCTTGTAAAGGCGATCGGCACTCGTGATGATCTTGACGGACATTCCCACTTCAAGTCTCATTAGACACCTTCCGGATTAGTTCACCAAATGCAACCAGTCTCCGAGCAGGAACTGAAACCTGCCGAGAAGAAGACTGATCCTGGCCATGACCGTGTAGCCGAAGGATGCGCCGAAGGAGACCATGAGAAAGTAGACTCCGATTCGACTCATTCCTCCAAAGACGCCTTTGTGTTCGCGTGAGAAGTAGAAATAGATCAGCCCCGTGAACACGCCGACCATCAGGAGCAGGTAGTTTGCCCAGGAGACGAAACTCGTCAGCTCTGTGCTCGGAACGATCGTACTGTGAATCTGCGCCATGGCATTCGACTGCAGAAAGACATAAAGGCGAAGCCCCGCTGCCATTCCCATGACAAAGGCCAGCGGCCAGCGGCTGAGGTAGCTGACCTTGGGGATCAGGCGCGTGAAAAAGAGGATCCCGAGAACCAGGGGCACATAATAGAAGGCGTTGGTCACATTGACCAGCTCTGCCTGCTCAATGAGTTCGGGTGTCAGGGTTCCGTCAACCAGGGCACTTCCCGGGTACTCCACACCGCCGGAGATCACCCGGTCGATCCAGACATAGCTGGTCTCCAGGTTGTTCCGCAAAAAGCTCTCCGGCCACCAGAGGTTGCCGAAGAGGTTCGGGTGGATCTGCACCCAGTAGGCCACCACCATCCAGTAGGCCGCCGAGACTCCTGTGAAGAGATGTTCGGCAAACTTGTAAAAGGGGTTGTCCTTGTACAGAAAGCTGAAGATCGCCAGGGTCAAAAAGGCGGCGAACCAGATTCCAATGCTTTCAGCCATTCGAGTCTCCTGCGACTAGCGCTGTCTGCGTCGTTCGAGGAAGAAGGCAAGATTGCCAATGACGATAAAGAGAACCATGACGATGTGGGCCACGCTCTGGGCTGCCATGCCCCGGTTCCCGCTTCCCAGCTCTTCCATGTGGCCTTTCTCCATGAGAAGCCGTTCAAACTCGGCGGCTCCGGAGAGACCCCCCAGAATCCCCTTGCACTGCCCGGACTGGATGAAGGGCACCACTTCCGTTACCTGCACGGCAGTGCAGCCCGTACTCATGGGCTTGTCCAGGGGGTCGGCCGCGTACTGAACCCATTCAATGGTTCCCGGGTAGCCGGCGGAAAAGGAGAAGATGAAGTCGATGTTCGCGAGATTCTCGATGCCCTTCATAATCGGGTAGCTCGAAAGAGAGCCGCCACGGGTGTCCACGGGATAGGTGGTCGAGAAGCTCTCGACGATGGACTTGATCACGACCTCGTTTCCGGCCTTGTATCCGAGGTTGATGTAGTCGACACCGTATTCCTTCCCGTAGGCCTGATCGCAGACCTCGTCAAGGATGGCGCGACTCATGAAAAGACCGTCAGGCCAGAGACAGGTGACAATGACCTTGTGGTTTTTCTGCATCATGTAGTGAAGCAGGGCGCGGCTCATGGGATGAACCTCGGGCATGGTGCTCGGTCCGTACTCGAAAGAGCAGAGGATGATACTCCCATCGGGTAGTTCCTCCAGCGCCTCGTAGACCGTTTCCACATGAGGAGAAATGCGAATCGGCATGGAGAAGGGAAAGAGCAGGGGGATGGCCACACTCAGGGCGATGACCAGGAAGATCCACCGTCGATCCAGTTGACTGACATTCTTCAGCAAGCTCATGCGGCTCCTACTCTTCACCGAGGAAGGATTTTTCGATTCCCAGAATCAGTCTCAGGCTTGTCGACACGATGCCAAGGGCGATGCCGATGGCGATGGCCCTCTGTCCGGCTGCGTTTGGGTAGCTGTAGATCCAGTCGCTGACATTCTCCAGTCGTAGTGTGCTGAAGAAGCCGGCTTCCGGCAGCCAGGCCGTGATCTGCTGTCCCAGGGGAACCCGCCCGAGCATGAGGATTATGCCGGCCGCCAGAAGGACCGTGGCCTCCACATTGCGCGCGCGGAAAGCCCGATAGCTGGCGCTGGCAACATAGAAGGCCAGAAGCGCGTACATGGTCGCGCTCAGGGGCGTAAAGATGTTCCAGTAGATCCAGAAGAGATGACTCTTCGGGTTACTGATATGTGCGCCACCGAGGAAACTGTGCATGTCGGCAGGAAGTCCCCCGAAGTAACTGCGGTAGTTCAGTCCCACGAAGGCGGTGATCGCAAACCCCAGAATGGTCACCACGCTGTACTGCCAGTTCTTCTTGCGGCGCAGGATCTTCAGCCCCTGTAGCTTCAGCAGGTTCGCGCCGCCGAGAATGATGGCAAAGGATGCGATAATGTCGAAGAACTGGCTGAAGTCCTTGCCGAGCCTGCCGATAGGATCGTGCGGGACAAACCAGCTGATCAGGGTCAGGCTTCCCACGAAGACAAGAATGAAGAGCGGAATCCATCGTTTCAGCAACATCGTTTAACCTCCGCTCACCTGAAAGAGAGCGCTCGGGTCCAGCCAGGAGGGTAGTTTCAGTCCGGCACTGATCAGAATGGTGTGCAGGAGCCCCAGGATCAGTGCGGTCATGAAGATGACCTTTGCCACATCCTGCCCACGGATACTTCCCATGAGTTTCTTGTCCCGGGACAGGTAGGCGCTGGCGGCGAAAAATTCCTCGCCGATCAGGGTGTAGTCGCAGGCCGTAATGAAAAAGGGCAACTGGGAAGGACTCGCAGTTCCAGCGATCTGGATGGCTCCGATGGAGTTGCCAGTCTCTGCAAGGATCAGGCTTTCCGCGTAGAACTTGCCCTGATAGAAACAGGCGGCGGGTTTTTCGCGGAGCATGATGCCGTCCACGGCGGCCGCATAGGCGAACTGGTCATCGGTGAGATAGTGAACCATGTCTTCGTGAAAGAGGTCCGGGCGGCCTTCACTCAGGTAGCTTTCCCGCAGAACTTCCCGCGAGTGGGCCATGACCAGACTCCGGCTGACGGGTACTTCCAGAGGAGTCTCGTAGCGGGCCGTCATCTTGCCCACATAGCCCAGAATGCTCACTCCCGAAAGGGTCTCAATCTGGTCCATGTCCATGATTCCTGGAACGAAGAGAACTGGCTGTCCCATTTCCGTTGCACGGCCCACAGCTTCGTCGAAGGCTTCCAGTCCTGCCACAGGGCGCAGATTGATGTCGTCTCCGCGCTGCCCTCTACGGATCCAGTAAAGGATGGCACCCCCGAGAACCAGAACGGCGAGGAGCATGTTCCAGCGATTTGCATTGAACCACTGGGCCATGGGTGCAGCCGGCATGCCGAGATAGTGGCTTCGGCTTTCACCGTCCTCTTCCTCGTCCAAGCGATAAAGGTAAAACTCGCCGTTGTGCAGGTCTTCGGAGACATCGATGAACTGGATACTCTTGCCGGGGGCTCCCGCCGCTGAGCGGGAACCGATGCGCGTCCAGTGATGTTCTGTGGGGGCAAGTTCCCCCCGGTAGTCGGCGCGCCAGACGGAGTAGGACAGATCTGCGCCAGCAATATCGGAAGAACCGGATTTCCATTCCAGCAGAACCGCATGCCCCCGGTCATTGGGGTTGTCCTTTGCAGACAAGTTCAGGGACTCTGGCTGCGCGGAGAGCATGGTGGCCATAAAGATCAGGGCGGCCAGTGGAAGTCTCATCGGGTCTCCCTTGATTCGGGGTCTTTCCCTTTGCGGAAGCGGGCAAAGATGCCCCTTCGAGGGCGATTGCGACGCTCTTCCCGCTCCTTCGATTGCTGATCGGATTCCTGCTCCTCGATCATGCGAAGAAGCAGTTCCACGACTTCCCGATCCTCGAACAGTTCCGTGTAACGATAGTAGTTCGGACTCTCAAAAAGCATGCGAACGAAAGGCCCGAAGAAGACCATCGCCTGAGAACCAACATAGTTGAGTGGTTTCGTGGACTCCAGAAAAAAGATTGCGGGAACCGAGAGCCTGCGGCGAACGACTTTCTTCGCCAGATTCTCCAGAAGTTCGCGATCCTCTTCGCTGAGCTTGGGGGCTTCAGTCTTGCTCATTGTGGGCCTCTTTGATCTTCTGTCGAGCGAAGTCGATGATCTCATCCCGTCGCTCGGGATCGAGCAGGAGCAGCATGCCTCGATAGTGATCCAGGCGGGAGTCGTGTCGAAAAGTGCGCAACTTCAGCCGCGCGCCATCATGGCTCAGGGAACGGAAGTCCGTCCAGGGTCTGCTTTGGCGGGAAAAGAGATTCCGGCTGCCGGCATGGCTTTCATCGAGTCGGTAGTGGGTGGGAAGCAGGAAGCTGGAAAGAGATGCAGCCAGAACAAAGGCCGAAAGCCCGGTGAGCCAGGGGCTGTCTGCCAGACTGTGAATAAAGTAGAGGGTGACAAGGCAGACGAGCAGGGCTCCGAAACCTCGCCAGGGCTGTCTGGCAAAGAGGAAGACCTTCCATTCCAGGGCTTCCTGCTTGACCATCCTAATCGGTTTCCAGCATTTCCAGATTGGCCCGGGGGATCATGACATCCCCGCCTTCATCCAGACTGATCTCGGCAACACGGCAGAGGGTTCCGCTCTCCATTTCGGTCAACTCGGGCGGGAGACCTTTTACGCGCCCCAGAGCGCCGAACCAGGGCGCGCGGATCACGCGCACCAGACTTCCTTCCTCGATTCCCGTGACCTCAGCGGCCTTGCGACTGTCATCTGAAGAGGTTCCGCTCAGGGGAATGATCACCTCGGGGCGGATGACCCCGGCGCGGATCTGTGTGGCGCCATTGATGCTGGCAATCTCGCCGGCCCGCTCCTGCAGGAGGCGGAAACTGCGCCCGGCCATGGCAATGTTGCCATAGCCTTCGGTCACGACGAGAGTCGTGGGGATGTTCTCAGAGCCGGTGATGGCCACGCCCAGATCGTAGCCGAGAATGGGGCGCAGGTCGCGGTAATTGAAGCCACCTACAATGATGCCGGCAACACCGATCTCCATGGCTTTCTTCATGGCTTCCAGACTCAGGAAACTGCCACCCACGAGAATCTTCCCCGCATGTTCTTCCCGGATTCGATCGACGCTCAGTTCTTCGGCAGGGTCCTCGACCGCCACAAGGATCTCACCCTGTCTTTCGCCACCGACTCCGAAAATCCCCTGCAGGAAGGCCGCTTCGGTTTCTACCTCCACGCCTTCTTCAGGGATCAGTTTCGTGATCCTGCCCTGAATATAGGCATCAACCTGAACCGGCATGGGGGCTTCCCGAAGAACAACCTGTCCGGTGATCAGGGAAATGCTCTCGACAGTGCCAGTTGTCGGACTCTTCAGGTTGCTCTTGAAGAGTCCAAAAATGCCCTTGCTGCGTGCCAGCAACTCGCCGATCTCAATCGAGTCGCCTTCGGTCTTGAGCATGCATTCGGGAACATCCTCTGCCTCGATATTCAACTGACCGGCCACATTGACCATTTGCACATTCCCGGGAAGCTCCGTGGCTGCGACTACATCGGAGGGCTGAACCTCACTGCCCAGCCCAGCATACACTTCCCCCTTGAGAGGGAGAATGCGGGTCTTCCTGACAGTGCTGTGCCGGAGAACCTTGAGTCCTGGAGTATAGGCGTGCGCCATTTGAATCCTTTCTCAGGAGGTGACCGCTTCGGCGGTCTCGTTCGGGTACTCGGATACGGCCTGGCTCCACTGTCCAAGTTTCGCCACTCTTTCGGAGGATTCCTCCGGCAGCGTGAAGGGCCGCCGTCCTCTTCCATCGAAGATCAGGCCGACGACTCCGCCCCGCAGTTCCGTTCTCACTTCCTGACCCTTGCCGGCACCAAGGTCGATGCTCTTGGCCGGCTTGAGCGTTGCCTTTACACGATCCTCGCGAGAGGACTCGATGAGGAACATGTCCCCATGGAGCAGTTCTCTTTCCAGCTTGCTGCCGTCGGGCATTTCCAGGGCAATATCTGCAAGCTTTTTGCCCGGCTTGGCAGAACCCACCGGAGCGATGCAGGCACCCAGATGGATGAGGCAATCCTTGTCGAATACTTCGGTGGCCGCTTTTTCGTGCACCGTGGAGAGAACACCCAACTGCGGCATCATGAAGATGGAGTCCACTGCCAGATCGGTAATTCCTTCGGGCAGGAAAGCGTCGACCATCATGCGCGCGGCCTGATGACGGCGCGGAGCGTGGCTGAGCACTCCACCGGAACCGACCAGGAGCTTCAGGTTCATCATGTCCACCAGAGTTTCTCCGCTGCCGGATTGGTCGAAGGCATCGCTGATCGTCCGCTCTTTCTGGACTCCCTTGAGGCTGACAGCGAATTCCTTGTGCTGGATGAAGGACAGGCGCAGGGCTTCACGCGCAATGGCCTGTTCGATCTTCAATTCCTCCAGAGACTGGGGGATGGTCGTGGGCCGGATCATCTTGTTGCCGATGCGGTTCATCAGCATTTCGGCATCCATGTCCATGGGAACCCAGCGCAGGACATTATCGAGTCCGGCTTCCGCCAGCACATTACTCACACTATAGCTCATGCCCAGATTGGCACTGACAGTACGGTTGAAGATACCCTCGAAAACGCTGAAAACATCCGTCGTGGCTCCCCCGATGTCCACGCCGAGAACGGTAATCCCTTCCCTCTCGGCCACCGTCTGGATAATGGCTCCCACGGCCCCGGGAGTCGGCATGATCGGCGCATCGGTCCAACTCATGAGTTTTTTGTATCCGGGAGCCTGCGCCATGACATGTTCCATGAAGAGGTCGTGGATCTTGTCCCGGCTGGGCTGGAGATTTTCACGCTCGAGAATCGGGCGGATGTTGTCGACGATGTCCAGATCGGTGATCTCGCCGAGAGTGTCGCTGATTGTATCGCGGGCATCCTTGTTGCCGGCGTAGATGACCGGAAGCTTGTAGCTGTGCCCCAGACGCGGCTTGGGGTTGGCGGCATGAAGGATCTCGGCAAGTTCGACAACATGGCTGACCGTGCCGCCATCAATCCCTCCGGAAAGGAGAATCATGTCCGGGCGCAGTTGGCGGATGCGGCTGATCTTCTGGTGGGGAAGTCGCCCATCATTGCTGGCAAGAACATCCATGACGATGGCACCGGCTCCGAGGGCTGCACGCTCGGCGCTTTCGCCGGTCATGGACTTTACGACCCCGGCGACCATCATCTGAAGACCGCCCCCTGCACTGGAGGTGGAGATGTAGATGTCCACTCCCCGGTCGCCTTCCTGGGGCGAAAGAATGGTCTCGCCATCGAGGATCTGCCGTCCTCGAAGCTCTTCCACTTCCCGGATCGCATTCAGGGCACCGCGGGTTACATCCTCAAAGGGAGCCTCGACCGTTGTGGGAGCTTCCCCCCGGTTCACGAGACGGAACTCTCCTTCCACTTCTTCAATCAGGATGGCCTTCGTCGTAGTGCTTCCACAGTCGGTGGCCAGAATGGAGCGGGCTTTCTGGAAGTTTTTCTCAGGCAAGGGAACCTCTCCGCAGATACAGGAAAAAAGGCGCCGCAGGCGCCAGAACCAAGGCATCTTAAGAGATCAGAAAGGCGAATGCAAGTCTCTCGAAACAAAGAAAAAGCCCCCCATTGGAGGGGGGCTTTGAGAAGCGGGGATGGAAGACTACTCGCAGTTTTCAAGCCAGCGCCCGAGCATGAAACCGCCTCTTCGGTGACCCTTCAGATAGTGTCCCCAGTAGGGACCTGAAGCCAGCAGACTGTCACTGGATTCTCCCTCAGGATCCGGGCTGAACCAGTGGCCGCCGTAGCGACCCCGGCGGGGGTGCATCTCGTTTTCCTCCCAGTGGCCGCGAAGGATGGACTGGAAGTTGCCGTCGAGGTCGATGACCTTGCCGAACATGACCTTGCTTCCGTCACTGCGGATGCCCCAGCGGCCCCGCACATGCCCCTGCACTTCGCCGTCATAGCTCAGCCAGCCGCCGCGGAAAATCCCGTGCCCGGGGAAGCGTTGCACCCAGATGCCGCGCAGAAAACCATTCGGGCAGTCGAACTGCTGGAGGCTTCGAAGGGCAAAGAGGTTCCCAAGATCCCCGACTTCCACGCTTTCCGAATAACCGACGAGCGAGTCCACGGGAATGCTGTACTCGAGATCCCCGAGAAGGACCGTAAGATTATTGGAACCGGAACCGGGTTCGGGGTCGATGATTTTCAGTAGCAGGCCGTCGCGATCCGGCCCGGTTTCACTGACCAGATTGAACCAGAGTTCTTCTTCTCTTTCCTCAATCCAGTCCTGCCCCGGCTCGAAGCGGATCAGTCTTTCGATCAGCACGGCACCGCGATCCACGGAAATCTGTCCCGACCAGTCCGTCATGACATCTTCGACCACATTGCCTTCCAGATTTCCCCAGACAATGTGCGTGTAATAGATTTCGGATGCGGGATCCTCGTCCATTTCACTGACTTCCTCTGCCATGGGATCATTGACTTCCTGATCATTCTCGAACATGGAGGAGAAGAAGGGGTCGCCAAAACCGGGGTTCTCACTCTCGGTGTTATAGCCACCGTTTTCTTCATCAATCGAGAAGTTCAGATCATCGTAGATGCTGTCATCGTAGGCCTCGCTGGAGTAAGGGTCGCTCTGGGGGCCAGAGAAGACACTGCATCCTCCCAGAAGGAGGAGCAGAAGACCGGAGAGAACTGCCATCGAGGTTCTGGTTCTGCGTTTCATATCCATTCCTTTTGATTTGGTGATTCCACGCTAGTGCCTGACGGGGAGGGAATGGCAAGCCCTGTACCGGAAGCTGCGGAGGGGAACTCAATTCGCTAAGTGTTCGAAACAAAGGAACTTGGGGAAACGGCTCCCCGGGCTTTCCGGCTCCTGTCTGCACCAAATGGAACAAGAGCGGACGAGATGAGAGGCCACAAAAAAACGCCCCCCGCAAGCGGAGGGCGCGAATGTCTTTTGAGGCGAGCCTAGGCTTCGTCCTTCCTGTCGAGTTCTCGCAGACCGCTGGCGGAAACCCAGACCTTCTGCATTTTCCCGTCAATCATGACACGCTTCTTCTGGAGATTGGGCTTGAACCAGCGTTTGCTACGGTTCTTGGCGTGGCTGACATTGTTGCCACTGCGGGGGCCCTTGCCCGTGACTGCGCAGCGCTTGGACATGAGAATCACCTTCCTCGACAGAAAAAAAGGAGCCATCCATTGTCGGCATCGGCCCCAGGAAGAGCAAAGATAGCAAGAGGCTCGGGTAGCGTCAAGGGCAGGCTCCGGGCTAATTGCAGAACTTCCCTGTTTTCACGGTGTTTCGGACCGAAAGAGATTGCCTGCTCCCCTTGATCCCGCTCTTCCAGCATGCTAGCTTCCCTCGGGTTTAAATCTACATTCATTAACGGAGGTATTCGATGAGCATGCGAAAGCTCTCGCTCTTCGGTCTGCTTTGCTTTCTCCTTACGCTGCCATCTCTGGCCGCCTACGAGGATCTTGAAGGCGAGGTACAGGAGATTGTTCTGGAGAACGGTCTTCGGATTCTGCTCCTGGAGCGCCATGAGGTTCCCGTCTTCACTTTTGCCACCCTGGTGGAGGTGGGCGGAGTGAACGAGGAACAGGGCCGCACCGGTCTGGCCCACATGTTTGAACACATGGCTTTCAAGGGCAGCCAGACTCTCGGGGCAAAGGATTACCGGAAAGAAAAGAAAGTCCTCGAAAAGATGGACGATGTCTATGACCTCCTGCAGGCAGAACGCTTTCGCGGAATCCGTGCCGACGAGCAGCGGATTGCGGCTCTGGAAGAGGAGTTCGAGGAACTGCAGAAGCAGGCCGATGAACTGGTAGACACGAATGCCTTCGGGAGAATGGTTGACCAGAACGGTGGCGTCGGAATGAATGCCTTCACGGCATCCGACATGACCGTCTATTTCTACAGTTTCCCGTCCAACAAACTGGAGCTATGGGCGCTGCTGGAGAGCGACCGCTTCGTCAATCCCGTTTTGCGTGAGTTTTACAAGGAGCGCAATGTGGTGATGGAAGAGCGGCGCATGCGCTCGGAGAGCCAGCCAACAGGACGACTGATTGAAGAGGCTCTGGCCATCAGCTTCAAGGGGCACCCCTACGGACAGCCCGTGATCGGCCATCGCTCCGACATTGCCGCCTTCAGCCGCCGCGATGCGCAGGATTTCTACGAGCGGCACTATGGCGCGAAGAACACGATTATTGCCGTGGTGGGGGATGTCTATTATGAGGAGCTTGAGAAGCTGGCAAAGAAGTACTTCTCGAAGATTCCTGCCGGAAGCGGCGGTATTCCGGTTCGCACCAAGGAGCCGGAACAGTTTGGCGAACGGCGTGTGACCATCAAGGATCCTTCGCAACCGATGATCTTCATGGGATACCACATTCCTGAAACCGTGCATCCGGACTTCCCCGCCTGTGAGGCTCTGTCAGACATTCTCGGTCAGGGTAGGAGCAGTCGCCTACACAGCAAACTGGTCAAGGACAGCCAGCAGGCGCTCTATGCGGCGACCTGGGCCGGCTTTCCTGGAACCAGGTTTCCCAGCCTCATGGCAGTTTTCGCTGCCCCGAACCAGGAAATCCCCGTCGAGGAGCTGGAAACAGCCCTTGATGCGGAGATCGAGCTTCTTGTGAGCGAAGGCGTGAGCGAAGAAGAACTCGCCGCCTACAAGAACCGGGGGCGCGCTTCCTTCATTCGAGGCCTCGACAGCAATCAGGGAATGGCCATGCAGTTGGTTTCTTCGGAGAGCCTGATGGGAGACTGGCGAGAGATGTTCCGCGGGCTGGAGAAGATCGATGCCCTGACTTTGGATGAGTTGAATCGGGTGGCAGGGGAGATCTTCCAGAAAAAGAACCGATCGGTCGCGGTAATGGTGACTGAGAAGGAGGTCGGCAATGACTAGGCAAGTGTCGAGAATCGCCTTACTGGCATCGCTGACCCTTCTTCTGCTGGCTTCTTTCAGCACGGAGAGCTTCGCTCGCGCGAAGAAGAATCCCTATGACCAGGTGATGTCCCGCACGCCGGAGTTGCGGGATTTCCAGATCCCGGAAGCTGTGCGCCATGAATTGGAAAACGGCATGGTGCTCTATCTGGTGGAAGATCATGATCTTCCCCTGGTGAAACTCTCCGCGATGATTCGCGCGGGCAGCATCTATGAACCGGCGGCCAAGACGGGTCTTTCCGGCTTGATGGCTACGGTGATGCGGAGCGGTGGAAGTGAGCGTTTCCCGGGAGATGAGCTGGATGTCCGCCTCGAAGGGATCGGCGCCCGGGTTGAAATGGGAATGGGCGACGCCAGTGGCAGTGCTTCCATGAACTGTCTTGTTGAAAACCTGGACGAGGTTCTTGATATCTTTGGCGATGTCCTGAGAAACCCTGCCTTCCCCTCCGAAAAGCTGGATCTTGCCAAGAAGCAGTCGCGCAGCGGAATCAGCCGTCGCAACGACGATGCAGACGGGATCGCGAGGCGGGAGATTCGCAAGCTTCTCTACGGCAGTCGCAGTCCCTATGCACGCCACAGCGAATATGACACGATTGAAGCGATTGAGGTGGAGGATCTTCAGGCCTTTCATCAGTACTTCTATCATCCGAACAACATGATTCTCGTGGCCGGCGGTGATTTCGACACGCAGGAAATGATCGCAAAAGTCGAAGCCACCTTTGGAGACTGGGAGTTTGTCGATACATTCTTCCCGCCTGACCCAGTGATCGAGGATACCGAAGCCAGCCTGAACTATGTCTTCAAGGAGGATGTGAACCAGTCCAAGGTTCGCATGGGCCATATCGGTATTCGGCACGATGACGAGCATTACTTTCCTCTTCACATGCTGAACGAGATTCTCGGCGGAGGATTCTCCAGCCGTCTCTTTACCCGCGTTCGCAGCAAGGAAGAACTGGCCTACTCGGTCTATGCCTGGATGGTGGCCGGTGATCATCACCCCGGGCCCTTCTTTGTCGGAGTGGACACGAAGAGTGAGTCCACGGCTCGAGCAATCGAGATCGTGATGGAAGAGCTTCGAAGAGTGACCACGGAAGAGGTCAGCGAGGCGGAGTTGAAGATGGCTCGGGATGCTCTCAAGAACTCTTATGTCTTCAAGTTCTCCAGTTCCTACTCCATTGCAAGGCAGAAGGCGCGCACGGAGTTCTGGGACAAGGATCCCGACTTCCTGAAGAACTACCTCAGCAATCTGGATGCAGTGAGTGCCGCCGACATCCTTCAGGCCGCAAAAGAGCGCATCCATCCGGATGAAATGGCGATTCTTGTCGTAGGACGCGAAGAGGATTTCGACAAGCCGCTCTCAGAACTCGGCCTGGGTGAAGTGACGGAAATCGATATCGCGATTCCTGATCCCACGATCAAGGAAGAAGAGATTCCCGAGGCCACGGAAGCAACTCTCGCAGAAGGCTCCAGGCTTGCCGATGCCGCGTTTATGGCATTGGGCGGAGAGGCACTTCTTCGGGAACCGGCCAGCCTCCGTGCAGAGGCGGAGTTCACCATACAGGACACTCCCATGGGTCCCCTGTCTTTCCAGGTTAGCGTCTACGCCCGGGGAGAGAGCATTCGCCAGGAGATGAAGACTCCCTTTGGAGACATGGTGCAGATTGCCAAGGGCGGGGAAGGCTGGATGATCAGTCCCCGCGGGCAGGATCGCCTTCCCGCAGACCAGCTCAGCGAGTTGCAGGATTCCAGGAGGCCGGGTTTCTCGAAACTCTTTCAGGAGATTTCGGATTACCAGGTGCAAAGTCTGGAGAGCCGGAAGCTCGAAGGCAAACCCTGCGAGTTGATTTACTTGAGCAAGGGTGATGGAGACTGGATCCGTCTGTATCTGGATCCAGAGACCCATTTCCCTCTTGCAAAAGAGAGTCGCGAAAAGACGGAGGCCGGCCCGGCTCTGGTGAGGGAACTCTACCGGGACTACCAGGTGGTCGGGGGAATGCAGATTCCCTTCCTGGAAGAGGTCTATCACAACGGCGAACTCTTTGGCGTGACGAAGGTCTCGACCATGGAGTTCGGCGTGGAAATGGAAGACTCCCTTTTCGACTTGCCCGAATAGCGGATCCTTTCGCAATTCAGCCCCTGCCTTCGGGTGGGGGCTTTTTTGTATCCGGGACTCCCGGCCTCCGGATGTGCTATCATTAGTGTCTCAGAAAGGGAGGGAAGCATGTCCCGATGGTTTCTTGTGTTCACCCTGATCCTGACTCTTGCTGCGGTGGCCTACACGCCGGACTATCGTACGCTGGTTTCTTCCACGCTGGATGAACCCCACTGCCTTT
Source organism: Candidatus Krumholzibacteriia bacterium (assembly GCA_030748535.1). Classification (NCBI taxonomy): domain Bacteria; phylum Candidatus Krumholzibacteriota; class Candidatus Krumholzibacteriia; species Candidatus Krumholzibacteriia bacterium. The sequence continues at coordinate 714,219 of JASMLU010000001.1, read as the reverse complement.
CGGGGCCCGGGCATCTAGCCTCCCGGCTCCCCAATCGCGTGGATGAGAGCTGGGATGTCCAGCATGTGGACCTGCTGGTTCAGCCCTTTTTCGGCACGGAGACCCTCGAAGGCCGTGTCACTCTGGATGCGGAGAGCCTGGTGGAGGATCTCTCAGAGATCCATCTCGATTTCAATGACCCGATGACGGTTCTCTCTGTAACGGTCAATGGAGTCGCCGCTGCCTGGACGCACGGGAGCGACAGGATCAGCGTCACTCTCTCGCCTCCGATCTCCCAGGGTGTGGTCTTCGAGATTAGCGTGGACTTCGAGGGGCAGCCCGTTCCCGTGGGCTTCGGATCTTTTGCATGGGACGAGGTGATGGGGCATCCCATCGTCTGCACGCTCAGCGAGCCGGAAGGGGCGCGAAGCTGGTGGCCTTGCAAGGATGTTCCCAATGACAAGTTCACAGCGGATGTACGCTATCGGGTTCCCAACGGCATCTCGGCTCCCGGCCCCGGACTCCTTCAGTCGGTGAACGATCACGGCGACGGAACGGAAACCTGGCACTGGCAGGAAAACTGGCCGATCAATACCTATCTCATTGCCATGACCGCGAGCGAGTACACTCACTACACCGACTGGTATGACGACGGGGAGGGCAACCTGCTTCCCATCGAGAATTACATTTACATCGATACCTGGGACAATGCGGTCGAAGACCTTTCCATCACTCCCGAAGCATTGGGTCTTTACGAAGATCTCTACGGTGAATACCCGTTCAAGGATGAAAAGTACGGGCATGCTCTCTTCACCTGGGCTGGGGCTATGGAACACCAGACTTGCACGAGCTATGGCTGGTGGCTGCTCTTTGGCGACCATCGCTACGACCGCATCGTGGCGCACGAACTGGCACACCAGTGGTGGGGCGACATGGTGACTCTGGAGGACTGGGAAAATGTCTGGCTGAACGAAGGTTTTGCGACCTATTCAGAAGCTCTCTGGTTCGAGCACCGCGACGGCCAAAGCGGATTGAGCTGGTACATGAACGAGATCATCCGGGACTTCGATGGCCCCGTCTACAACAACCCGAACCTCTTCGGCCAGGAAGTCTACAAGAAGGGCGCCTGGGTGCTTCACATGACCCGCTGGCTCATCAATGACGATGAGGCTTTCTACGGAGCGCTGGATTATTACAAGAACCTGCATGCCTACGGGAACGCTCACACGACAGATCTTCAGTCGGATCTGGAGAACTATCTGGGTCTGGATCTGGAGCAGTGGTTCTCTCAGTGGATCTATGGCATCGAGCGGCCGATCTACGAATGGGCCTGGCAGAAGACGGGAAGCCCCGGTGCCTGGGAGTTGGAGATCCGTGTAGACCAGGTTCAAACTCTCACCGGGCTTTTTGAGATGCCGATTCCCTTCCGCCTGGAAACGGATTCCGGGTTCATGGATCTGCGTCTGGACAACGATCAGTGGAGTACCCTGTATACGATTCCCATGGGCTATACCGAGCCTGTGGATTTGCTCTTCGACCCGGACTCCTGGATTCTCAAGGACGAGACCGAAGTTCCCTTCGATCCGACGGGAGCTGGAGAAGCTCCCCAGTTCAGGACGGAAATCCTCGGCAACTACCCGAACCCCTTCAACCCGGCGACCCATGTTTCCTTTGTTCTTGCAGAACAAGGGCCGGTCAGTCTGAAAGTCTACAATGCAAGCGGGCAGAAGGTGGCCACTCTTCTTGACGGAGTTCTGGGCGAGGGGCATCAACTCTGTCGCTTCAATGGTCTCGACTCCCGGGGCCGGGCCCTCTCGGGAGGCGTCTATCTTCTGAAGCTGCAGGCCGGGGGAGAGGAACGGACGCAGAGGGTGCTTCTTCTGAAATGATCGTGCTGGAAGTCCCTCTTCGTCTCCGCTAGTATCGCTTTATGGAAGCTTCCAGACAAAAGGGAATGAAGCCCGAACAGGTGACTTGGTGGGGGATCTGGTCGAATGTCGGCCTATTCCTCATCAAGACTCTTGCCGGGTATTTTGGCAGGAGCCAGGTGCTTCTGGCCGACGGGGTTCACAGTCTCAGTGATCTGGTTTCCGACCTACTGGCTCTCGTGGCCCTGCGTCTGGGCCGAAAACCCAAGGACTCTCAGCATCCCTATGGGCATGGCAAGATCGAGGACCTGGGCGCGTTTCTGGTCGGGCTATTCCTTTTCTGCGTTGCTTTCGGTATTGCGATCAAGGCGGTCTGGTACGGCTGGGAAGGCGTCCTGCCGGAACGGAGCGTCTGGCTGGTTCTTGTGGCCCTGGTTTCTGTGCTGGGCAAGGAGTGGCTCTTTCGCCTTACCCTAAGGGTGGGGGAGGAACATTCCTCGGCAACCCTGATGGCCAATGCCTGGCATCATCGCAGCGACGCCATCAGTTCTCTCGCCTCCGTTTTCGGGACTGCTGTGTTTCTTTTCTTCCCCAATGCCGCCTGGCTGGACTCCCTTGCTGCCATTGCGGTTGCGCTTTTTATTGGCAAGTCGGCCTGGGGGATCATCAGGGATTCCGCCCGCGATCTGGTCGATACCGCTCCCCCCGCCGAGCGTCTCCGGGAGTTCGAGGAAAAGGCACTGGAACTCAGAGGAGTGAAAGGGCTTCGCGCACTTCGCGGCCGATACTACTCCCGGCAGATTGCCCTGGACCTGGACATTGAGGTGGATGGCTCCCTGAGTGTCAATGATGGGCACGAGATCGCGCGACAGCTGAGGCGAAAGATCCTCGACACTTGTCCGGATGTCTATCGGGTCATGGTCCATGTGGATCCTCTCGGTCGCCCCGATTCCTGAGTTCAATTCTGGTCAGATTCTCCCAAAACTGCTATAATTACGTCTCATTTTGATACTTGGGAGGGTCCATGCGAAGCTTCCTCATCTTCGCCCTGATGTTTGTACCCGCCCTTCTCTGGGCGATACCCCTGTTTGAATGGTCCACCACCCATGATGGCGGGGGCTCCTATATGGACAATGCCACAGTACTGCTCTGTGACAGTGAAGGACATGCCATTGTGGGAGGCGAGAGCTACGATGGAAACGGTGGTTCTGACCTCTTGATCCGCAAGTGTGCCCGCAATGACGGGCAGGAGCTCTGGCAGTTGAGGGTTCCCGCCTATGACGATGTATCCGACATGGCGCTTAGTGGAATGGAGTGGGACTCCAACGGCGATCTCATCGTGGGGGGGTATGTCCGCGGCTGCGGAACCGGCTGAGATCACGGAGATGATGTCATCGTCCTGAAGGTGGACGATGCGACCGGGGAGGTTCTCTGGTCTACGATCTACGGTCCCTCGATCTGGCATGAAACGGCCTACTCCATGGCTCTCGATTCCCAGGGAAACATCCTTGTTGCCGGTCGCGTCTTCAGCGAGGAGACACTTGACGATCTCCTGCTTCTCCGTTTTGATGGCAATGACGGCAGTCTGGACTGGGCTTTCGAATATGATGGAAGCGACAGCCTGGATGATCGGGCCTGGAGTCTGGTGCTGGACTCCTCCGACAATGCCTATGTGACAGGAAGCAGTGCTTGGGAAAACGGCGATGTATCTTTCCTGACCATGAAGATCAACAGTCAGGGACAGGAAGTCTGGAGGCGTCTGGAGCCGGGTGCCGTGAATAACCAGACCCGGGCAGGCTGGGTGGATCTGGATCCCCTGGGCATGCCGGTGATTGCCAATCGTACCTGGACTAGCGAGAGTAGCTACGATGTCTTTCTTCGCAAGTATTCCTCTTCCGATGGAAGCACTCTCTGGGAATCCGGTTACAACGGGCCCACCAGTTCTTCGGACGATCTCCGGGACATGACTCTGGACTCGGAGGGGAACATTCTGGTTACCGGCGTCAGCAACAGCGACTTCATGGTGCTGAAGTTTGCGGGCAATGGTGATCTGCTCTGGGACACCCGCTATGATGGCCCTCCCGGATGGTATGATCTGGGAAACCGCGTCACCTGGACTCCGATGGGAGAGGTGGTCGCCACAGGCTTCAGTGACGGGGGAGACAGCAGTTGGGACGCTTTCACCCTGGGAGTCGATGAGTCGGATGGCTCGATCGCCTGGGAGCTTCGGCTCGATGGTTCCGACGGTTTGACCGATGAAGGACAGGTACTCTTTTACGATGAAAACACGGCAGACCTCTTTGTCGGCGGCTACAGCTACAGCTATCAAACAGACATGGATCAGCTCCTGATTCGCTACAGCCTTGCGGAGACCGCAGTACCCGGCATGGATGCCTTTACCCGTCTTCGTGCCTGGCCCAATCCCTCGGCGGGCGAATTCCACTTTTCCCTTTCTCTGGAGCAGGATCGCTCGCTGGATCTGGCCGTCTACGACCTGCGGGGACGGCGGGTTCGGCACTGGGATGGCATGAACCTGCAGCACGGAGATCAGCAATTCACCTGGGACGGGAAGGACTCCCGGGGTCGGGATCTGCCCTCCGGAGTGTATTTCCTCCGGGCTTCCGGTTTTCCTGAACTCAGATCCCCTGCCCTGGTGATCCTCCGCTAGGGATCGGTTTTTCCATCAGGATTTCAGATTCGTGCCGGGGCTTACTTGATCAGAAGCAGCTTCCGGCTGATGGATTCTCCCCCTGCGTTCAGACGGAGCAGATAGCTCCCCGAAGGCAGGCTTTGCCCCTTCTCCCCGTGCCCCCTCCAGATGACCTGATGAAGACCTGCTTCCTTCCATTCGTCCAGAAGGACGGCAATCCTGCGACCTCTCGCATCGAAGACACTCAGACTCATGGGCCCATCCTCCGGAAGCTCAAAGCGAATCTCCGTGCGAGGATTGAAGGGGTTCGGGTGGTTCTGCATCAGGCGGAGTCTCTCAGGAAGCAAGGGGGGCTGTGCAGGAGTTCCATCGATGACGCGAACCGTGATCAGTTCCTGGCTCGTTGGCTGGATGTCCACATGAACACTCAGAACGCTATAGGCTCCGCTGGAATCCACCTGGGCAATCTCGCCGGGGCCTTCAATCTGATAGCCGAATGCACTGTGAGGAAGTCGAAACTTCAGGCGCCCATGCTCAAAACGCTCGTTGAGCTGGTTGGTCAACTGGCAGGCGACCTCGTCCCAGTTTCCATCATTGGGGGGCATGTACTGTGCGCGGAGCTTGAGGCCATAGGGGCCGGAGGACAGGGTGGGTCGGGGGCTAAGCTCCGTGTCTGTGGCCCGAATCAGCCGGAAACTCCTCTCCCCGTCACAGGTGTTGTTGGTACCGAAGTTGAAGGGAGGGGACTGGGTATTCCCTTCATCCCGGTGAGTGTGTCCCCAGAGAGCCATGTCCACGCCCAGGGAAGAGAGGTTCATCTCCTGCTTGAAGTCGTAGTGGTAGAAGAGAACCTTCGCCCCCGCATCGCTGTTTGCGAGATCTTCGGCCAACCATTGAAGTTGCTCTGAGGTGAAACTGGTTTCTCCGTAAATCTCGGAACGCCAGAGGTCATAGTTGTCGTAGCTTTCCAGTGCGGTGAAGTGAACGCCCGAGTAGTCGAAACTGTAGTCCTGGGTACGAGAAGGAAGCCCGGGGGGAGGATTGCCCAGACGCTTCCAGCCGAAGAAACGCCACCAGTCCCTTCTGGCCGTTCCATCGGGAGGAGGCGTGTATAGCCATCCCCCGAGATCGTGGTTGCCAGCCGTCAGGTAGACAGGAACCTCCAGTTCGGCAAGCAGGCTCTGGGCCCGCGTGTACTCCCTGCCGAAGAGGTAGTCTTCCAGTTCCCCCTCATTGACCAGATCTCCGGTCAGGAGAACAAAAGCGGGGCGGATGATATTCAGATCAGCGATCACGGCCCGAAGGTTGAGAATTTCACTGCTGTCAGGGACTTCCCCCGTTTCGCCAATGAAAACATGGGTGGGCAGGTGTGTGTCCGTGATTTGCACAAAATAGAAATCCCCCTCGAAATCATCGATCAGGTCCACGGCGTTTTCCGTGACATCCAGAATGTCGCTGTTGCCAACTTCCAGATCGTAGAGATCGAGAGCAGGGACGGTCTCCGGAATGCGAAGGTTCAGAGTCCAGAGAAAGGTCGTGGGGTCATAATCTTCGGAAAGAAGATCCAGTTCGATGCGCTTGCTTTCATGAATCAAGGCGGCGTGCCAGTCGCTGGCTCCTGCATCCGCATCGCATTCTACGGGGAAAGAGTCCCCGGGTCTTGCAATCTGCGGAATGTTCAGGAGAGGGCGCTGAACCAGGGTCAGGGTGTCGCCGATATCGTAGACCGGGCCACCGTAAGTCTGTTCGAAGTGGTAATGCAGGGAATCTCCTGCAGCAAGAGCAAAACTCCCCTGATCTTCGGTGTAGCCCGCTGTCTCTGCCTTCAGGCTCCAGTTGCCCGGAGGGAGGCTGGCGTGCCCGATTCCGTTTTCCGGGACGCTCATCATGCAGTAGGGAAGGCCTTCGCTGTCTTTCAGCGTGACCTTCGAACGCAGATAAGGATAGGCTGCGGGAGTGAAGCCGAAGTCTGCCGTCAGGACTCCGGTCTCCAGGCCGTCCAGTTCATGTACCACCGTTGCCACGGAAGACACCCCGCCTTCTGCGACTATCAACTGCCTTGTAAAGCTGACCTCCAAGCCGGCCGGGAGGTTCGGCGACTCCAGGATCATGTCGCTCCAGCTTCCTCCATGATCACCGATCATCGTGGCGCTTTCGCCCCGATAGCCCAGACTGGAACTTCCGTCGCTTGCGGCAATCCAGGAGCTAACCGTACTCGCCGGGTACTCCTCGCCATATCCCGGAATGAAGGCTGCGACCGACACCCAGGTAAAAGCGTCCCCCAGTTCAAAGGAAGGCAGTGTCACCGGGCTTCCGTTGAAGAGGGTGGTCTGGACTTCAAGGAACGGCTCCCCGTCGCGGAGCCGGTACTCGGTGTCCACGAGGATGGAAGCATTGTCTGAATCCCGGCCGCTTGCAAGAACGCGAGCCTCTCCACTGCTACCGTCATCCAGGATCTGGATCTCTGAATAGACAGCCTGTCGTGGCCAGGTATCGTTGAAATAGGTGTACTGTTCGCCCAGCAGGTCCTGCCCCAGAGAGCGAAGCCCCGCATCCAGAACATTGCCACCACTGCTGGCGTACTCACCGCCATGTCCGGGAGCGCCGATGATGAACACGAGTAGGTCGTTTTCCAGAATCAGGTCGCTCAGACGACCGGTGGCCGAGCCGCCACCGAGAAGTTCTTCTTCAGCGGAGATCCAATGAGCCGTCACCGCCCAGGAAGGGGAGGAGAACAGAAGAAGCAGGAGAAGCAATGGAACTTGTTTCAGCATACCTCATTGTACCACTAATCAGGCGAGACCGGGAGTCTGAAATCAGCTTTCCCGGTGGCGTGCGGCGATTCTCTGCTCGTTCAGACCCGTCCAGAAGGCCTCCACTCCATCAAGCATGGAATTCCCGCCCTGAAGAAAACTCTCCTCGTCAAAGCCCTCGGTGAAAAACAGCTCTTCCAGTTCATCCATGACATGACCCGCATGCTGGTCTTCAATCCGGTCATGCCAGGTGAAAAACGCCAGGGGAAGTCCTGGTTCTTCGGCCTTTTTGAAGGCCTCCAGGCCTGCCACGAGTTGCTTCCAGAAACCGGCTGCCGCCCAGTTTTCCACTGCGAAACTGGCTCCTTCTGCAATGTTCGGGTCTTCGTTCCCGTAGATCCTTGCCAGTTGCTCGCAAAAGTAGATCGTGGAGGGAGTGCCGTTCCTCCGCTTTCCCATGTCGGAGTATTCCAGGCCAAGCACATTGCCCATCTTCAGGAGCCACTCGAAATGTGCTGCCTGGAAACGGAAGGTTCCTCCGTCCACACTTCCCTCGCTGGAGACGATGTCCGGGTTTTCCTCCCGGTCCGGATCTTCTGCTTCCAATGAAGGTGCTCCGGCCTTGTGAAAGATGACTCCAATCTCGTTGGCCAGGATTTCCTTCGAAGCTCTCATTCCCTCCAGACTTCCTGCATTGATCATTTTCAGGAGTTGGGCAATCAGGAAGAGGTTTGAAAATACCGAGAACTGGACCACCAGATGGCGAACATCGTCCCGGTTTGCCTCGCCGCTGGCGAACCACTTGCAGTAGCGGTTGTCCGTGATTACAGGATGGCTCATCAGTTTCCGGTTACAGATGTCGACAAAGGAGGTGAAGCGCTGGAGGTCTTCCGAAGAGAGACGCCCCTTGCTGGCTCTTTCCTGCAACTTGCTGGATACGCTGAGGCTCATGAAGGACTCCATTGGAAGAGGCTGTGAGACTTGAAGACTATCGGAGAGAAGATCTGCCTGTCCACCGGGAGCAGGCAGTTTGTCGCAAGCTGGAGTAACAGGTCTGAATTGGGGAGGACTTGATCGCCGGAAGCATGGGAGGAAGTAATCAGGGTTTCTCCCCCTCATCCGGTCGGATCTTACGGACGATTTCAAAAGTGTCCGTGACTCTGCAATAGCCGTCCCCTGCGATGCGGCCTAGCGGGCGAAGGCGATCCACCTGAATGCGACCATCCTCGTAGACCTCGTCACTCACATGGAAGAGGCGTATTTGACCAATCACCAGGAAACCGCTCCCTGCAGATCCGTCTCCGATGTTCACGATCTGCTCCAACTCGCATTCAAAACTGACATGAGCTTCGCCGAGTCGCGGAGGGTGAATGAGCTGTGAGGGCAGTGCCGTGAGCCCGGAAACCTCAAACTCATCGACACCGGGTTCATAGTCTGTGGAACATAGCACCATCTTCTCTGCGAACTCTTCGGATACGATGTTCACGACGAACTCACCGTTCTCCCGGATGTTCACGAGAGTGTCCTTGACCTCTCCGCTGTAGCCGCGTCTTGCGGGGGCAAAGGCCAGTGTGGGTGGATTCGAGCAGACGCCGGTGAAGTAGGAAAACGGCGCCAGGTTCCGGACTCCTTCCGGTGACAGGGTGCTGACGAAGGCAATGGGTCGGGGAAGAATCGAGCCGATCATCAACTTGTGAATGTCCTGAAAGGGCGTTTCCCGGGGGTCGATAATCATGATTCCTCCACTAGATCCAGGAGAGCGGGTAGACGGGGTCATCCAGAGGGGCGCAGGCAGGAGTCATCTGAAGCGGACGGAATGTATCGATCATGACCGCCAGTTCATTGGTTTCTTTCGCGCCGATGGATTCTTCTGTCTTTCCAGGCTGTGGCCCATGAGGCAGGCCCATGGGGTGATAGCTAATCGACTCTTCCTCGATTCCCTTTCGACTCATGAACTCTCCCCGAACATAGTAGAGGATCTCGTCTGAGTCGACATTGCTGTGTGCATAGGGAGCAGGAATTGCCTCCGGGTGATAGTCATAGAGTCGGGGCACAAATGAACAGACCACCAGTCCCGGTGCCTGGAAGGTCTGGTGCACTGTCGGGGGCTGGTGAATGCGCCCGGTAAGGGGCTCAAAGTCCTCGATATTGAAGATCCAGGGAAAGTAGAAACCGTCCCAGCCAGCGAGGTCAAAAGGGTGGTGTTGATAGCAGAGACGCTGAGTCCCTCCTGCCAGTTTCATGTTGACCAGAAACTCGCCCTTTTCATCAAGGGGCTCCTGGAACTCAGGCAGACGAAGATCCCTTTCGCAAAAAGGAGAGTGCTCGAGTAACTGACCGTGTTCATTGCGATAGCGCCGGGGAGTCTTGATGGCTCCAGCACTTTCCAAAACCAGCAGCCTGCAGTCTTCCTCGACCTCCATCTGCCAGATTACTCCCCGGGGAATGACGATATAGTCTCCCGGATGGAAGGGAAGATTGCCGAAGTTGCTTTTCAGAACTCCCCGACCCCGGTGGACAAAGAGAAGCTCGTCCGCATGCCCGTTCCGGTAGAGCAGTTCCATGTTATGGTCTACATGGGCCTTGCTGAGAACCATGTCGGCATTGAAGAAGAGAGGCACTCTTGCTGAAATTGCGTCTCCTCCAATGGCCATCGCCGCAGTTCTCAGGTGATGATGCCGATGTTCCCGGCTCCAGGCCTCCAGTTTCTGTGCCTGGAACTCACCCACATTTCTGACGGCCGTGGGCATGTTGAGGTGATAGAGGTTGGAGTAGATATCTCCGAATCCCTGACGACTGACCAGTTCCTCACTGAGCAGTGAAGGGGAATTGTTGCGAAACTGGACATGGCGTTTTGAGGGGATCTGCCCTCTCTTGGCGTAAATTGGCATCAGGACTCCCCGATGACCCGGTTTTCGAGAACCCCGAGGCCCTCTACTTCCATCCGAACCACATCTCCCTCCCGGATCCAGCCGCCGACCGACTCCGGTCGAAGCTCCAGAATACATCCGGTGCCCACCGTACCGGATCCGATGTAGTCGCCCGGCATGAGCATGGCATTCCGGCTGGCTCGCTCGATCATTGAGGGGAAAGAGTGATAGAGATCATTGGTATTTCCATCAGAGATGAGCTTTCCGTTGACGTGGCAGGTCATTCGCAACTGCAGTTTTCCGTTCTCGTCCCAGGCATCTTCCAACTCGTCTGCGGTGACAAGCCAGGGACCGAAGCTGCTTCCGAAGTCCTTGCCCTTGGCCGGGCCAAGGTTCAGTTGCATTTCTTCACGCTGGAAGTCCCGGGCCGACCAGTCATTGAGAATCGTGTAGCCCGCGATCAGGGGCTTTGCCTCTTCTGCAGAGACATCCTGCCCGCCATTGGCGATCACGGCTGCAAATTCCAACTCGAAGTCCAGTTCATCGCATCCCTTCGGGTAAGGAAAATCATCTCGATGGGCGAAGAGTTGATTGTGGTTGGAGAAGTAGAAAATCGGAATCTCGTACCAGAGCGGGTTCATCTCCAGCCCGCGCAGTTTGCGTGCCGCACGAACATGCTGCTCAAAGGCGTAGAAGTCCCTGAAAGAGGGTGGGTCGGGCACGGGTGCGTGATAGATGATGTCCTCTTCATTGTGGGAGAGGCTATTGCCCCCGAACTCCAGATTCGCAAGATCCTTCCCTTCAAGAGCCTCGGAGAGGGAACGGAGAATGGCAAAGTTCTCTTCCCAGGAGGAGAGGATTTCCCTCATCGAGAGAGGGAGTTCCTTTTCATGATTCAGAAAGGAGCGACACCTTTCTGCATCGACAACCTGTCCGTCCTGAAGAAAGCCAAGACGCTGTGTGGGGTCTGCGGGAAGTGAATAGGTGCAGAGCTTCAATGTTCCTCCTAGAGATTGCCCCGAAGAGCCTGTTCCCTTTCAATGGACTCGAAGAGAGCCTTGAAATTGCCCTTTCCGAAACTGCGGGCCTTTTTTCTTTGAACGAATTCAAAGAAGAGGGTGGGTCGGTCCTGAACGGGCTGTGTAAAGAGTTGGAGAAGGTAGCCGCGGTCATCGCGGTCTACCAGGATTCCGAGTTCTGCCAGTTCCGGGATGTCTTCATCGATTTCGCCCACTCTGTCCGGGAGTTCGTCATAGTACTCTTCGGGAACGAGAATGAAATCGACACCCCGATCGGTCAGATTCTTCACCGTAGAGATGATGTCCGAAGTGTACATGGCAAGATGCTGCACTCCGGGAGTTTTGTAGTAGTCGATGTATTCCTGAATCTGTGACTTCTTCAGGCCATTGGCCGGTTCATTGATGGGCATCTTCACTTTCTCGGTAGGATCTGCCACCACGATGGAGCGAAGAGCGGAGTGCTCGGTCGAAACATCCTTGTCGTCAACAGTCCAGATCCGGTGAAAGCCGAGGATCTTCTCATACCACTCCACTACCGGGATCATGCCAGCATCAGCCTGGTTGCCGACGATGTGATCAATGTGGGTTAGTCCCACAGGCTTTCCGGGTGAGGGCAAGTCCAGTTCCCTCATGCCGGGGAGAAAGATCCCGGCATAGTCTTGCCTTTCGACAAAGCTGTGAATCGTATCTCCGTATGTGCGGATGGCGGACAGGGTGACTCGACCCTTTTCATCCTCCAGTGTGTAGGGTTCGTAGGCACTTTCTGCACCCCTCTCCAGGCAGGTCTTCCAGGCGGCCTCCGCATTATCCACCCGGAAGGCGACATCCTTTACTCCGTCACCGTGGAGTCGGACATGCTCGGCGATGGGACCGGTCTCCTCAAGGGGCGAGGAAAGGAGGAGGTCAATCTTGCCCTGTCGCAGCAGGTATCGTGTTTGGTCGCGCAGGCCGGTTTCCAGGCCGCCATAGGCCCGGGTGTGAAATCCGAAGACACTACGATAATAGTGGGCAGCCTGCTTGGCATTTGACACATAGAAGCCGACATGGTCGAAACCCAGAATCCTGAAGTCGGACATGGAGGACTCGCTTTCAAGAAGTTCATGAGAAGGGGGGTTTTGGGTAACTTTGGTATTCTTCCGGGATTTCGCAATCCCGAAATCCTTGCAAGAAACCGGACAAGAATGGGTTAAATGCGGACAGTTTCGTGTATACAAGGAGAAGACCGCCCTTGGTCGGGACGGCCTTCTTTCTTCTAGGTGGCGGGGGCTGGATTTGAACCAACGACCTTTGGGTTATGAGCCCAACGAGCTACCAGACTGCTCCACCCCGCGTCAAGGGAGCCAAATATAGGCAGGGCTCATGGGGAAGTCAAGAGCCCGCAGAGCGTGATTCCCGCACGCTTTCCAGAGTCTTTCTCAGGTAGTCGAACCACTTCTCCATGCCCTCTCCGTTTCTTGCAGAAAGCTCGATGACCGGAACTTCGGGGTTCACTTCCCGAATGTGCTTGCGGAGCTTGTCCATGTCGAAGTCGAGATGTGGGAGGAGGTCTGTCATGGTCACGACGACAAGGTCTGCCGGATCCTCCATCATGATTTCGTCCACGATCTGGATGGCGTGCAGGTCACAGAGGGTGCACCCCGAGAAGGCTACTCTCTCTTCGGAGAGGGAGAGGACCCCTTCTCCGGCCTGATCGAGCCGGAATCTAGGGCTGACTCTCTCTCTTCAGATAGTAGACGGTCTCGTCATTCTTCTTGTAGCCCCACTCCTCGCGAGCGACTTTTTCCCGGTAGCCGGGATCCTCTTGAAGGAGCTGGATTTCATTCTGGAGCTGGGTTTCCTGATTCTCCAGAACCCGGATTTCCCCCTTCAGTCGGGACTGTTGCTGCTTCAGGCGAGACTGATGGATTTGCCCCTTTTGGCCGAAGAAGAAAATGAGCAGAAGGAGCCCGCCTCCGAGCAGGAGGAGGGGGCGCCAGGGCACACCGGCAATGCGTCCGTTTTGCCAGGGGCGGCGCAGGAAGGGCTGGGGGGAGGGAGGCATGACCCAGCTTTCCGGGGGACTGGCCCCCTGAGGGACGACTAGCGTCCGTTAGTATTCAGATTCTCAAGGCCCTCAAAGAGTCCCTGTTCCTCCAGTTCCTCGGAGATTCTCAGGAGTTCATTGTACTTGGCAACACGGTCGCTTCTACAAAGCGACCCGGTCTTGATCTGCCCCGCATTCGTGGCCACGGCCACATGGCTGATCGTGACATCCTCGGTTTCGCCACTGCGGTGGCTGATGACATTCGTGTAGCCCGCTCGCTTGGCCATGTCGATGCAATCGAGGGTCTCGGTCACGGTTCCGATCTGGTTGAGCTTGATGAGAATCGAGTTGGCGACTTCCTCCTCAATGCCCCGTCCCAGCCTCTGCATGTTCGTAACAAAGATGTCATCGCCGACGAGCTGGATCTCGTCTCCCAGGCGGTCGGTGAGGATCTTCCATCCCGCCCAGTCATTCTGGTCGAGCCCATCCTCGATCGAGACAATCGGATAGGCTTCGACCAGTTTGGCATAGTAGTCCACCATTTCACTTGCGGACAGTTTGCGGTTTTCCCCTGCCAGGTGGTATTCCCCATACTCGAAAAACTCGCTCGCCGCACAGTCCAGGGCCAGATAAATGTCCTCTCCCGGTCGATAGCCTGCCCTTTCAATGGCTTCAAGAATCACCTGCAGGGCCGCTTCATTGGACTCCAGATTGGGGGCAAAGCCTCCCTCATCGCCGACAGATGTCGCCAGATTGCGTTCCTTGAGAACGGACTTCAGGGAGTGGAAGGTCTCGGCACCCATGCGAAGGGCAGTGGGGAAGTCCGGAGCCCCCGCAGGCAGAATCATGAACTCCTGGATGTCGACATTGTTGTCGGCATGGGATCCGCCATTGAGAATGTTCATCTGGGGAACCGGCAGGGCGCGGGCGCTGACCCCGCCCAGATACTGATAGTAGGGCAGGTCCACATGGCTGGCCGCCGCCTTCGAGCAGGCAATGCTGACCCCGAGAATCGCATTGGCTCCCAGGTGTCCCTTGTTTCCCGTAGCATCGATTTCCAGCATCATCTCATCGATCCGGGGCTGATTGAGAGCATCTTCGCCGATGATTCTGGGCGCAATCTTGTCGTTTACATTGGAAACCGCATCAAGAACTCCCTTGCCAAGATAGCGGCTTCGGTCGCCATCGCGGAGTTCAACGGCCTCGTGCTCCCCGGTCGAGGCTCCCGACGGGACTCCGGCTCGCCCGATGGCTCCGCTCTCGAGAATCACATCGACCTCGATGGTCGGATTGCCTCTTGAATCGAGGATTTCCCTTGCGCGAATTTCCTGAATCTGGCTCATGGCTTCCTCCCAGAATTGGCTTCCTTCCTAATCGCACAGCTTGGCATTTGGATCAAGGGATTCATCGTGGAAAAGCGACGCATGAAGAAGCCCGAAGCTCCCGAGCCATAGGAGAGCGCCGATTCCACTGGCAAGCAGAATGAGGCTCAGTCCGAATCGGAAAACGAGGGCGAGAAAGTGAGCGCCGGGGCGGGCGATGAGCAGTTTCAGGGACTCCAGGAAAGCAGCCCGGAAGCTCTGAACTTCCAGCAGCCGGGGCATGTGAAGGTTCATGCCTCGAAGAATCAGCCAGACCCAAAAACTGAGTTCGGCGGCAATTACCAGAAGGAGGCCGGGAATTGCCGTGAACAGCAAAGAGGTATTGAAGAGCAAGAGAGCCAGGAAGAGAAACTGAAGAAAGTGCCAGAGCCAGAGTTTCGCATAGTTTCTGTCGGCACCCTGCAGAAGGCCCGGAATTGGGCGACCTCTTGCAATCGCAAGGGAGCGCTGCTGCCCCGCATTCTGAATCCAGGGATCCAGAAAGAGGGGAATCAGGAGAAACCCGAGACAGGTGATCCCGTAACTTGGCAGTGTCATGGAAGAGGGCGGACGAAGGCTGATCCAGAGAAGCAGGGGGATCCAGGCAAGGGAGCGAAGAAGCCCCAAGAGGGACAAGCTTCCCAGATTGCGGTAGAGAAGGCGAAAAAAGAGGCTCGAAACGGAATCGCTCATGTCCTACTCTTTCAAATCGACTGCTCTTGCAGTGAAGCCAAAGCGCAAGCCCCTTCGAGGAGCCTCAGTAGTGAGCCGTGCAGAAGAGCTGGAACTGATCCGTCTCTGCCGCAAGGGGGAGCAGGATGCCTGTCGCTCTCTTGTGGAGCGCTATCAGGACTCCCTCTACAACTATTGCTTCCGCATTCTCAAGGATCCCTCAGAAGCCGAGGAAATTGCCCAGGAGTGTTTCGTCCGCACCCTGACCCGACTCGACCGCTACAAGGAAAGCTTTCCCTTCGCTTCCTGGCTGTTTCGCATCGCCCACAACCTCTGCATCGATCACATCCGCAAGCGAAAACGCATCGCCTATTCCCTGGATGCGGGGATCGAGGGAGAAGAGGGAAGCTGGCATCCGGAGCAGGCCTCCCAGAATCCGAGCCCGCAGGAAGATACCATTCGAAGCGAGGAGAATACACTCCTGAATCAGGCCATTGCCGAACTTCCCGAGCAGTATCGTTCCATCCTCCTCCTCCGGCATCAGGAGGATCTTAGCTATCAGGAAATCTCATCCATTCTCAAGCTTCCCCTCGGAACCGTCAAGATCCGGATTCACCGTGCTCGTGAAAGACTGAAAAGGAGACTCCGTCGTGAATCTTTCCTCGACTAGCCTGATCCTCTTGTTCTGCCTGCCGCTTGGCCTCACTGCTGGAACTCTCGAGAGGACCCGAACCCTGGAGTATTCGCCGGATGGAATCGAGACCTTCAGTCTTGAAACCGGTTCCCGGAATCTGGAGATCCGGGGTGCCGGGAACGGGATGATTGTCTTTGAGCTCACTGCCAGGATTCGTGCCCGAAAAAGAGAACAGGCCGAGGCGATCTTCAGAAAACTGGGGGTTCATGAAGAAAGGGAAGGTGGGCATCTGAGATTGCGCTGTAAGGATTTCGGGAAGAAGGTTTCCCTCGACTACCGGGTTTTCCTTCCGGCAGGCATCGCAGTGGAAATCCTGTCGAGCAGCGGGAATTTGGAGATTCTGGATCATCGGGGCCGCGTGGATTTTCAAAGTGGCAGCGGTGATCTGCGGATTCGTTCTCTTGATGGCCCTGCCCGCTTGAGGTCAAATAGCGGAGATTTTTCCCTGGCATCAATCAACGGCGACCTGAACGCCAGAAGCCATAGCGGTGACATTGATGTTCGGGGGCTTTTCGGGGACTGCGAAGTGGAGTGTTCCAGCGGTGAAATCCGGGTTTCAGGGCTGTCGGGAAATCTGGAGGCAAAAACAAGCAGTGGTGATGTAGAGGCGAAGGGAATCGCCTCGCCCGCTCATTCCTTCCTTGTTTTTACAAGCAGTGGCGATGTGGATCTGGCTCTGCACCCGGAGGCCTCTGTCTTTTTGCAACTTCGCTCAGGCAGTGGAAATCTGGAGGTTCAGGCTCCCATGGAAGTGCTGGAACTCGACCGCCACCGGCTGAAGGGTTACCTGGCTTCGGGCGATTTGCCCGCTCGCGTCGAAACCTCCAGCGGTGACATCCGTATCCGGCTTCAGGAGAAAAAGGAATGAGTAAACAGAAGCAACAACTGGCTTGCGGAATCAATCCTGCCCTGATTCAGGAGTTCCACGATAACCTACTTTCGGAGGATGAGTCCCGGCTGCTTCGAGGGCACTTGCCTCATTGTGTTTCCTGTCGGGAGTTTCTGGAGGAAGAGGTCGAACTTGACCGGCTCTTCAAGGGTCTGGAGACCTTGCCGGCTCCTCCAGGTTTTGCTGATCGAAGTCTCCTTGCCATGCGAGCCAGCAGAAAAAGACCCATGGCAATCCTCGGGAAAGCCCTTTTTTCTCTCTCTTTCGCCGTCGCCTTTACCCTTCTGATCGCAATGCTTGTGTTCTGGATTCTGCCCGGCCATTACTTCTCCATCACTTCTTCGGGCTTTGGCACTGCAAACGAGTGGGGAAGTACTTTCCGGAACATCCTTCTGGATCCGGTCTGGCTTGCCCAGTTTGAACAGACCCTTCGCGTTTTGATTCACGGAGCTGCACTGTTATTGGCTTCCCTGCCCCTTGTGGCGAAGGCTGCCCTTATTGCCCTCTCACTGACCCCCTTCCTGAGTTTAATGGCCTTCTCCGCTCAGGGGAAAAGCAAGGGAGTGTTTCTTCATGTCTCCAGCTAGACTGTTTCTCAGCGCCCTTTCCGCTCTCTTGCTCCTTGCAGGAGTTGCCCAGGGGCAGGACTCAACGATCCATGTTATCGAGGTGAGAATTGATGATTCCGGAATCGTCATCAATGAGGACGGGCGCTGCGTCGAGGTTTCCGCCGACACGGGGCTCGGACTGTGCGAAAGAAAGGTCATTGTTGCCTGCGATGAGGAGGACGAGAAGCTCTTCTTCCGCGAGGATGTCCGGATTGGCGCAGAGGAGCACTATCTGGAAGACCTGGTGGTTCTCTTCGGCGATCTGGATCTGGAAGGATTTCTGGGCGGTGATGTCGTGGTCCTTGGGGGCGATGTGCGTCTTCATGGGGGCGCGGAAATTGCCGGAGACCTGCTCTGCATTGGCGGACAGGTCGAGCAGGACTCCACGGCCACGATCCATGGAGATGAGGCCGTTCTTGAGTCCCGTTCTCTCTTTAGTGGGGCGGCCTGGCGAGCCCTGCTTGACGAGGAGGGCTGTGAGGGGTTTTCCTTCGAGGAGGAGGACACCTTCTTCTCGGCTGATGGGTTCGGCCTTCTTCTCGGCTTGCTGATCCTTGTCTTTCTACTGCAACTCTTTTTTCGCAGTCCCTTGAGCCGGGCGGCCAGTGCCCTGCGCGAGAAGCCCGGGCGGAGCTTCTTCCAGGGAATCCTGGGACTTCTTCTGATCGTTCTCCTTATGCCGCCATTTCTGTTGGGGATGATTCTACTCATGTCTCTCTTGGCCGTGTTGTTGTTTCCCGTACCCTGGCTTCTGATTCCCGTACTTCTTCTGCTCATTCTTTTCATTGTGATCCTGCTGATTGCTCTGGTCTTCCTGCCCATGCTTATGCCGGTCTTTGCCCTTTCCCGCTACGTCCTGGAGAAGAGGGGCTGGAATGTCTGGCTCTCTCTCTTGCTTCTGGTTCTTTCAGTCTGGTTGCTGACCGGTATTTTGGTAAGTATGGGTTCGGTGGGCGAGGGAGTCCTGATTCTTCTTCAACTTCTGGTGTACTTTCTCGGCCTGGGTGCCCTGTTTCACAGCCGCATCGGTCGACGGGAAATACTTCCCGGCGAATAGGTTTTCTTCTGGTTCCCTCCGCCCCTTCCCGCTAGTTTCCGGGAGGGGGTTTTTCGTGGCGAGATTACTCTTCATTGTTCTCATTCCGGTTCTCTTTTTGCCGGGCTTGGCCCAGCCGCTTCTTCCCGTAATCGAGGGGCTGGAGGAGATTTCTCATGAGGGACGGGTTCTTTCGGAGATTCGTCTGGAAGGGAATCGTCGTACCCGGGATCTTGCCATCCTTCGGGAACTCTACCTTCAGCCGGGCCTTGCCTTTGATATCCGTCTCTTGCAACGGGATCTTCGCTTTCTTGACAGCATCGGTCTTTTTGAATCCGTCTCGGCTCAAGTCCGGGAGGAAGAGGACCGCCTGATTCTGACTCTTCTTGTCCGGGAGCGAGGGCTGTCCTCCATGCGGCAGCTTTACCCGAACCTGGACTTTGATAGCAGGATGAGGCCCCGCCTGTCCCTGATCTACCGGCACCGGAATCTACGGGGTCTGCGGGAGGATCTCACCCTGATGAAGAGCCAGGGCTGGGAAGAGGGCATGTATCTGAAGCTGAATCGCCCATGGCTGGGAGTTCAGCCACTGGAACACACCTTTCTCTACTCTCACCGGGATCTCGATGCCGAGGACCGGGATGAGTTTCGCGAATCCTGGGGCTCCTTCTCTCTCTGGATTCCCCTGGACCGAAGTCGCCCTCTGGATCGACGATTTCTGATCCAACTCCTCCTGGGAGAGCGTTATCAGGAGGAAGGCGAGGATAGCTGGGAGGAATCCCTGAATGCGGCCTCGGTCGGCTTCAGCGTGGATCTTCGGGAACGCATGATCCGCCCGGATCGGGGTGTCAGTTTTCTTTGCGTTCTCAGTCGATTCAGTCCCCTGATTGGCAGCAGCCATGACCTGAAAAAGCTCATCCTGAAGGGAGCGCGTTACCGCCGCCTTCCCGGAGGAAGCGTTCTTGCGATGAAGGCGGAACTGGGTCTTCAATCGGGAGATCTTTATCACCGGGGAAGCTGGGGGCTTGGCGGGATTGATGCCGTGCGAGGCTGGGCCCAGGGAGAATGGTCCGGCTGGGATGCCGGGGCCGGGGGAGAGCCGCAGGGCAGGAACCGCTTCCTCGCCCGTCTGGAAATTCGAAGGGATCTCTTCCCCCGAAGCTGTTTCCAGATCTGGCGCGTGGGGAAGGTGCTCATTGAGGCGGAGAGTCTCCTCTTCGTGGACGCCGGAGTTCTCTGGAACCGGGGCATGCCCTGGGATACGCAGAGTGCTTCTGCGACTTTTTCCCCGGGAATCGGACTGCGACTCTTCTCTCCCTTCGGGGATGTTCTTCGACTGGAGGCCGGTTTGAACCCCGAAGGCGGTGTCCGACTTCACCTGGGAACCCGTCTGCCCTGAATCCCTGCAGATCGGGGACTTTTCCCCAATTTCTCCATTTTCGACTTCCGGGAAAGCGGATAGTCACTTTCCGAGCAGCGTTTTTCACCCATTTCCTTTGCCTTGAAACTTGTATTGTTATAAGCCATTGAAATCAATGGCGATAAAAAGCCTGTTTCACTCTTGAAGTTCCTCTTCCCCATGGGGTATCATTGGGGTGAGGGAGAGGAACGCTGCTTGTTCCTTCTCTCCCGAAAGCGGTTCCATCGCAAATTGGAGGAAAATGACCCGCAGTATCCTGATCCTGGCTCTGACGCTTCTTTCGGCCCTGCCTCTGATGGCTGAAAGCGTCCTGCCTGTGGAAAGGGAGTTTGCCAGTGGCAGCCGGGTCCAGATCTATCCAGCCGACTATGTGCGGGATCATTTTCTCCGTCAGACCGCAGACATGTCATTCCTCCAGCTTCCCGGGTCTCCGCCCATGGAACTTGTCCTGCCGAGCGAGACCGTTTTCTTCGACCACGATCCGGAAGAAGCGATAGATGCCCTGCAGTCCTTGAGCTATCCGAGACCGGTGGACCGGATTGAGATCATCTTCCTGCCTCTCCCTCTTCGGGAACACTCCCACAGCTTTGCCCGGGGAAACCGGATCTTTCTTGCTCCCGCTGAAGTGGAGATTCCCGAAGAAATCACCCACATGACCGTGGTGCATGAGTTGGGGCACCTGTTCCAGTATGCGAAGATGTCCGACATGAATACCTCGCTCTGGAGCCAGTACCGTCAACTGCGCAGGATAAGCAATGAAGACATCTATCACGATTCAGCGATTCACGCGAACCGCCCCCACGAGATTTTCGCTGAAGACTTCCGCTACCTCTTTGGAGGAGATCTGGCAAACTACAGCGGGACTATCGAGAACCACGATCTTTCCTTGCCCGACGAAGTCTTCGGTCTGAGGGAGTTCTTCCTGTCCCTTTCCGACAAGATCGTCCCGGCTTCGCTCCTGCAGGCCAGTTGTTTTCCCAATCCCTTCAACCCAAGAACCACGGTGAAAGTGGACGCAGAAGTCGATCTGATTGGCGAGACCCTGACGGTGAGAGTTTTCGATGCTCAGGGACGACAGGTTCGCGAGCTCTATCGCGGAACTCTCTTTACCCAGAGCCTGAGTTTCCAATGGGATGGGCGAGACAACGGGAATCGGCCTCTTCCTTCCGGGGTCTATTTTTCCCGAATCCGTGTGGGTGACCACCGCGCGGGCAGCAAGATGATCCTCCTTCAGTAGTTTCCTTCTTTGCGAGCGGAGTGGAATGCCTTAGCTTCCTTGGAAGCGAGGTTTGTCTATGCCGAAGATCATTCTGGCCAAGAGCGCAGGGCAGTGTTTCGGAGTGAAACGCGCTTTCAATATCGCCATGGACGCTGCCGGGCGCGACAAGCCCGTCGGCATGCTCGGTGACATTGTTCATAACGAGCATGTGGTCAAAAAGATCGATGATGCCGGTGTGAAAGTGATTTCCGGGATTGGGGAGATGGACGATGAGGCCAGCCTCCTGATCCGTGCACATGGAGCGCACCCCGAGGTCTACCGAAAGGCCGGCGAACAGGGGCGGGAAATCCTGGATGCGACCTGTCCTCTGGTGCATGAGATCCATCAGGTTGCCCGTGAGATGGCCGCCGGCGGATATCACCTGATCGTGATCGGGGACCACGGACACGACGAGGTCATAGGCATTGCCGGGCAGGTGGAAGGTGCCATCGTCCTGGCCGCGCCGGAAGAGGTGGAGAACCGCATCCCTTCCCGCCTGAGGAAGGTTGGCATTGTGGTTCAGTCCACGCAGAAGATTGAAAATGTCCAGCGCATTCTCTTTGAGCTTCTGCCGCGAGTTCGCGAACTGCGCTATGTGGACACGATCTGCGGTCCGACCAAGACTCACCAGCGGGAGATCCGGTCCCTGCCTTCAGAAGTCGATGTCATGGTCATCGTCGGCTCCTTCAGTTCCGCAAATACCTGCCGCCTGACCGAGCTCTCGCAGGAGAATAACCCCCGGACTCATCAGGTGGAAGACGCATCAGGGCTGGAAAACTCCTGGTTTGAGGGGGCAGGCACCATCGGAGTCAGTGCGGGTGCCTCTACTCCCGACTGGATCATTGAAGAAGTGGTCCAAGCCCTTGAGAAGCTTCAGGACTGACTGGAACCCCTCTTTTCACTATGGTATAATGGTAGGGCGGTGGCCTGCGGGCAGGGTCTCCGCATGCTCGGGTGCCCGTAACCGCTTTCCTGGATGGCTTCAATGGGACGTGTACAGTTGCGATCGCTTTTCTTTTCCTTCTTCCTTCTTTTATCCCTCCCTCTCCTTTCTGCGGAAATCCCGATCAATGAGAATGGTCTCCCGCTCTGGGAAGAAGCGGTGTATACGGATTATCCGATTCGGATTCGACTGAAGGATTCCGGCGAGCTTCGGGAACTTCTTGATCGGGTAGAGATCCCCGGCTTCCATCGGGAACAGGTAAAGGTGATTGCAGACACACCGTTTTCCTCACAAATCCACTTTGAACCGCGCATCACGGAAACGGTGGCCCACAATCTCCGGGAGGCAGGAATCCCGTTTGAGAGGATAGAGGATGCCGAGAAGCTTGAGCGCCGTCAGATGGAAAAGGTCTGGGCCGCGCAGTCCTCTCTGGGTGGCGACACCTTCCTGCGGGGCGACCGCGGCGTGTATCATACCCATGCCCAGGCGGGAGCCATCCTTCAGCAGGCAGAAGCCGATCACCCGGCCATCGCCGATTTCTTCAACGTCGGAAACAGCGTGCAGGGCCGTGAACTCTGGATGATCCGCATCAGCGACAATGTGATGAGTGAGGAGAACGAGCCGGAGCTTCGACTGTCAAGCACCATGCACGGAAACGAGCCCCCCGGAATGGAGATGCTCCTCTACCTGGTGGACTACCTTACCGACAACTACGGCAGTGACCCCGATGTCACCTACCTCGTCGACAACTACGAACTTCACATCATGCCCCTGCATAACCCGGACGGCCATGCAGTCGGGAGTCGTTACAATGCCAATGGCGTGGACCTCAACCGCAACTTCCCGGTGCCCGATGGTTCCATCGGTGAAGACGGAACCTATAGCGAGCAGATCGAGACCATCCTTTTCAAGAACTATGCTTTCGACCATCACTTCGTGATCAGTGAGAACGGTCACAGTGGCGCTCTCGTGGTGAACTATCCCTGGGACTACACCTACACGCTTACGCCCGACAATGACGCGATCATCCTTCTCAGCGAGGAGTACAGCTACTACAACTCCCCGATGTGGAACGGGGACTGGTGGCATGGCATCACGAACGGTGCCGACTGGTATGTCGTCCACGGCAGTCTCCAGGACTGGAGCTACGAGGAGACGGGTTGCATTGATGTGACCATCGAGTACAGCGATAGCTATTCCCCTCCGGCCAGCCAACTGGAAACCTACTGGAACAACAACCGGGAAAGTTTCATGCACTGGATCAAGGCCGCTCGCTACGGTGTGAACGGAACCGTGACGGCTTCCGACACCGGTCTGCCTCTGGAGGCCACGGTGACCGTAGCCGGCAATGCGAAGTCTGTCAGCACGGACCCGGATTTTGGAGACTATTACAAGCTTCTCGACAACGGCAGCTGGGACATCAGCTACTCCGCGCCAGGCTACATTACGCACACGGAGTACGGGGTTTCCACCAACTGGGGCACGCCCACGGTGCTCAATGTCCAACTCAATCCCGTGGCGAACGGGGATGTCTGGGGCTATGTGATCGGCGGTGGCAATCCTCTGGATGCGACCATTGAAGTGCGAAGCTGGCCCTCCGATACCTATGTGACCACGACCTTCAGTTCTGCCGCATCCGGGGGACTGTATTCCGTGAACCTGGTCTATGGAGAGTACAAGTTGATTGCCAGTGAGGATGGTTTCATGGATGCCGAGAGCATCATCAACCTGAACTCCGATGATCTGCAGCAGAACTTTTCTCTCTATGCCAGTGAAGAACTCCTTCTCTTTGACGATGATTTCGAGAGCGGCGATGGTCAGTGGACGGGTGGATGGAGTCTGACAAGCTCTACTTCCTCAAGTCCCACGCACTCGATGACCGACAGTCCTTCCGGTGACTACGGCAACAACGAGAGCAACCCCACGGCCATGATTGCCGGGGTCAACCTCTCGGGAGTCATGGAACCGGTTCTGAGTTTCCAGGCGCGCTGGGAAATCGAGACGAACTGGGATTGTGTGCAGTTGCAGGTTTCCGTCAATGGCGGCTCCTCCTGGACAGCCGTTTCGACGCAGTTTACAGAGCCGGGAAGTGGGCAGGGAAGCCAGCCTTCCGGGGAACCGGTTTTCGAGGGAACCCAGAATTCCTGGGTGGAGAACACCGTCGACCTGTCTGCCTACGAAGAGGAATCAGACCTCCGCTTCCGTTTTCTGCTGAGCAGTGATTCCTCGGTTCGCAAGGACGGTTTCTACTTCGATGACTTCAGCATTGTGGGAACCGTGGTCAGTACGGACGCGGAGAACCCGGTCTATCAAACCGCTCTTCGGGGAGCCTGGCCCAATCCCTTCAATCCGAAAACCTCCCTGCGCTTCGAACTGGAGAGTCGTTCTGTGTGTCGCATCTCTGTCCACGATGTCCGTGGACGGGAAATCGCGCTTCTTCAGGACGGCCCGCTTGATGCCGGTTCCCACGATCTTAGCTGGGATGGCCGGAACCATAAGGGCCGCGCACTTCCCAGCGGGGTCTACTTCGCTCGCATGCAAAGCGGGGGAAAGCTCTTTACTCAAAAACTGACCCTCCTGAAATGAGGAACGCATGAGACTGCGTCTTGCATCACTACTGATTCTCCTGAGTCTTCTTGCCACTGCGGCCGAGATTGCCGAAGGGCTTGAAGAGAGGATTGCCGAAAATGGGACGCTTCCCGTGTGGGTCTTCTTTCGTGACAAGGGCGAGATCAGCGAATCCCGATTCGAGGAAGCAAGGGGACTCCTCAGCGAAGCGGCCTTCGTCCGCCGGGCGAAGGTGCGAAGCGAGTTGCTCACGGAAAGAGACCTTCCTCTTGATGAGGCGATGCTTCAGGGCATTCGCGATAAGGGAATCACGATCCGTGCCGAGAGCCGGTGGCTCAACGCGGTTAGTGTCCTTGCAGACAAGGAAGCCCTGCGAGAGCTTTCCGCTCTGGACTATGTTCGCTTCCTGCGCCCGGTGGCTGGTTCCAGCAGGCGCGAACTGAACATGATGCCCGCTCCTCCCTCCTCCCGCTCCGGACTGGAAGACCCGATTGACTACGGGAACACGGTTCAGGAACTTCAGCAGATCAATGTTCCGCCCGTCCACCAGTTGGGGATTCATGGAGAGGGAGTGATCGTGGGAATGCTCGATACGGGCTTCAATACAAACCACGAGGCACTTGCAGATCTTGATGTTCTTGGAACCTGGGACTTCATCAACGATGACCCCGTGGTGAGTAATGAAGACGGAGATCCTGATAGCCAGGAAAACCACGGCACGATGACACTGTCCTCTCTGGCCGGGTATATGCCAGGGACACATGTGGGCGTGGCTTTCGGAGCCAGCTTCTATCTGGCGAAGACCGAGGATGTCAGTCAGGAGATTCCTCTCGAGGAAGACCACTGGGTGGAAGGCATCGAGTGGCTGGAGGCCCAGGGATGCCAGGTCGTCAGTTCCAGTCTCGGCTACTATGACTGGTATGTCTTCGACGATATGGATGGCAACACCGCCGTGACGACCATCGCCGCCGACTATGCGGTGAGCCTCGGTGTGGTTGTGGTCAACAGTGCGGGAAACAGTCGAAACGGTTTCGGACACATCATCGCCCCCGCAGACGGCGACAGTGTGATCGCCGTTGCTGCCGTCGATGAGAACGGGGAGTTTGCTTCTTTCTCCTCCCCCGGCCCTTCGGCCGATGGCAGAATCAAGCCCGATGTCTCGGCTCGCGGCGTGGCTAATCATGTGGCCTACCCCGGAACCTGGGACGAGTACACGCTGGTGTCCGGCACCTCTCTTTCCTGCCCCCTGAGCGCAGGCGTAGCGGCACTTCTTCTGTCCGCCCATCCGGATGCGACTCCCATGGAGATTCGCGATGCCATGCGGGAAACGGCCGACCGGGCAGACAACCCTGACAATGACTATGGCTGGGGTATCCTCGATGCGGAGGCGGCTCTGGAGTACCTGACCTTCACGGCTTCTCCAGCGTCCACGCCTCGATGGACTCTTCATGCCTGGCCCAATCCCTTCAATCCGAAGGTCAGAATCGAGTTCAGTCTCGAAGAGGCTACTTTTGCTCGTCTGGAAATCCATGATCTGAAGGGCCGCCTTCTCGATCTTCTTCTCGATGAATCCCTTGCCGCGGGAACTCATTCTCTGCTATGGCATGGAAAGGATCGGGAGGGGCGAGAGCTTCCAAGTGGAATCTATTTCGCGCGACTTGTCTCCGGCCAGGATCAGCAGGTTCGAAAGATGCTCCTCCTGAAATAGCCGGACCCTCCCTTTTCGGGAGGCTTTCTTGATCCCCGTGATTCTGCGAAATTTCCTGTCCCTTGCCTTTGGTCGCTTTACGGCGCTTGCCATCGGCGCGCTGGTCACCTTTGTCTTGGCCCGTGCTCTGGGTGTGGAGAGCTATGGTGAGTTCATTGCCGCCCTGGCTTCTGCGGAACTCTTTGCAGCTTTTCTGGATCTCGGCCTCAGTCGCATTCTGGTCAAGGAAGGCTCGGTAGACCGCAAGAGAGTGGGGGGGCATCTGGCAAACATCCTCCTCATCAAGTCCCTTCTTTCGGCCGCAGTTCTCCTGCTCGTCCACCTGCTGGCTCTTCGCATGGGCTGGATGAGCCCCCTCTACCAACTCACCATGCTCCTGATGCTCTGCAAGGTGGCCGACAGTTTCGGGATTATGTTCGATGGGGTTTTTCAGGTTTTCCAGAGAATGGAATACTCGGCCATCATTCTGGTGACAGGGCGTGTCTTTCTTCTGATCAGCGTTCTTGCGGGCTGGGTCTCCGGGCGCGGGATCCTGTACTTCGGCTGGCTCTACTTTCTCATCAGCGCCCTCACGGCGATGGCCACCGTCCTGATTGCCAGCCGGCGTTTTGCCTCTCCGAAGTCGGGCATGATCTCCCTTCGGGAAACCGTGGGACGGGAGGGCATCTTCTTTGCCATCTCGAGCATCCTCTACATGGTCAACTCGCGGGTGGACATGCTGGTTTTGCGGGAGTGGGCGAGTCCGGAGGCACTGGGGCTCTATGCTTCAGCGATTCGCCTGGCCCTGGTCTTCCAGATTCTTCCCATGGTTCTTCAGGCGGCCGTTCTGCCGGTACTCTTTGACTATGGTCGCAACCAGCGGGAACGACTGCCGGGATTCTACCGGGACTATCTTCGCAGAAGCCTCCTGCTCTCGCTCTTCCCTCTCCTTCTCCTCGGTCTTTTCCCGCAAGAGTTGATAGGAACGCTCTTCGGCGAGAACTACCTCCCGGCCGCAGGCTGGCTGAAGTGGCTTGCTCTCCTTCTGCCCCTGCGCTTTCTGTCTCTGGCTCCCGGGAATCTGCTGACGGCCCTGGATCGGCAAAGGGAACGAACTCTCTGTGTGTCTTCCGGAGTGGCTCTGACCCTCTTCCTGATGTTCTGGCGAGTGCCCGCAGGAGGAGTCGGGAGCGTGATTGTGGCCTTGATCAGCGGAGAAGCCCTGATGGCAGCCCTTTGCCTCCTTGCGGCTTTCCGGCAGGGCTACGGAGTGGATCTGAAAATGCTGGCGAGGGTCCTCGTGGCTCTTGCTGTATCGGCACTTCTCTTGTCCGGGGTTCAGAGGATCCTGGATCCCGGATTCCTGGGCGCGATCTTCCTGCTTCCCCTCTTGGTGATTCCGTCCATCCTCCTCAGTCGTGCGGCCAGTCTGCAAGAGCTGAGGGAGATTGTCCGAAGGCCGACTCCCTAGGAAATACGCAGTCGGTAGTCGATCACCACTTCTCCCTTGGCGGGAACTTCCACTTCATACTTCCAGGTGTTTGCAGATTCCTTCTCGCCCTTGTGGCTCGTGCTAAGGATCTTCCATTCCTTCCAGCCCGGCATTCCTTCCAGCACCGTCATGGTCACCTTTTCATCCTTGTGATTGCGGAGCAGAATCTGAATGGTCGAGACGATGATTTTCCCGCGAAGCTGCCGATCGGTTTCAAGCACACGGTGCTCGCCGCGAAGGTCGAAGCTCTGTCCAACTTTCAGGCGAATCGACTCACCTTCCGGCGTGTGGGAGATTCTGTCCTCTCCTGCAAACTGAAGCTGCCCGGAGCGGTCCTCCTGATAAACACGCACGATGCCGCCGGGTAGCGGAAGCCCCGGACCCTCTCCCTTCCTGTTCGGGAAACTCAGGGTGACATCCAGACTCCGTGCTTCGGTGTCCATTTGACCGTAGTTTGATCTCAGCAGGTAATCCCTCTCGCCGGGAATGTCCCGGGACTCCAGCAGTTCCACCTGCTTCTGTTCCCGGTCCAGCAGGTTGGTTCTCCGGCCGAGGGTGTAGAGGTGGTACTCGAAGAAGGACTCCTCGCTGAAGCCATGCCGGGAAGCATCGAAACCTATGGCGAGTTTTTCCCCTCTAGGGTAATTCCTTGATTGAACCCGGT
The DNA here is from genome assembly GCA_030748535.1 of Candidatus Krumholzibacteriia bacterium. NCBI lineage: Bacteria > Candidatus Krumholzibacteriota > Candidatus Krumholzibacteriia > Candidatus Krumholzibacteriia bacterium. Next base: position 685,765 of record JASMLU010000001.1, on the reverse strand, counting down.
TGACATCGCCGGCGACCAGTTTGAGCCCAGCATCGAGATAGTCTCGCCCACTCTGGTTGTTCAGGGTGACCCATCCCTGAAGGTCGATTCGATTCTCCGGACTGACGACTGCCACATAATCCGCCTTCCATTCCAGGCCTTCACTGAGGTAGCTGAGTTCGATGTCATGCTTTCCTCCACGCCGGGATTCCAGCAGGCATAGCAGCGAGGGTTCCAGAAGCAGGCCTTCGGGAAGTTCCGGAAGGATGAGATCCTCCACATGAATCTCGCCATTTACTTCCAGGATTCGCCCGAGGGGACTCCCCGTGTTCGAAGGGCTCCCGTGAGCCAGAAGGCGCACCGTCTCCCACTTCCCCTCAATGAGGGCACGAACCTCCTTGCCGCGATATCGTTCCAGCAGGCTCTCCCGATGGAGAAGGTCATAGCGGAAGTTCTGTTCCAGTACCCGGAGTTCTCCGGACGGGCTGTGGAAGTGAACCGTTTCCGGCAAAATCCTGGCGGGAACGCCGGGAAGGGACACTTCTGACACTCCCTTTTCGATTTCCAGAACACGACTTTCCTTCACGAGAGCCAGGTTCTTGTTGTATACAGTGAGTTCGAGCTCGCCAATGGAAGAGCTGGCAAATATCAACAGGGCCAAGATCAGGGTTCTCATCCTTACCTCCCGGATTAAGGGAGCATAGCCCCGGCCTGTCAGGGGATCAAGGAAACAAGGAAGGTGTATGCAGGCTCTCGACCTCTGGATCATTGTTCTGTATCTGCTTC